>JBCCUP010000169.1 GCA_039196715.1 Pseudomonadota bacterium | reverse complement strand
GTGGATGTGGTCTGGGCCAACGCCGGCATCGCCGGCCCGGCAGGGCCGATCGAGCACATCGCCCTCGACGACTGGCGCGCCACGCTCGCGGTCAACCTCGACGGCGCTTTCCTCACGGCGCGCCGCGCCGCCGCGCTGTTCAGGAACCAGGGGTCGGGCCTGCTGTTGTTCACCAGTTCGAGTGCCGGGTTGCTCGCCTACCCGAACCGCACCCCCTACGCGAGCGCAAAGTGGGCCATCGGCGGCCTGACACGCGCGCTGGCCATGGAGCTCGGCGCACACGGCATCCGCGTGAACGCCATCGCACCGGGTGCCGTGCGCGGTGAACGGATGGAACGCGTGGTGAACGCCGAGGCCGAGGCGCGGGGCCTGAGCCCGGACACGGTACGCGATCTGTATGTACAAGGGGTCGCGATGAAGACCTGGGTGGACGCCGAGGACATCGTCAACACCGCGCTCTTTCTGGCCAGCCCGGCCGGCGCAAAGGTCAGCGGCCAGGTGCTGAGCGTCGATGGCTACACTGACACCATCTGCCCGTATTGACCCCCCGGAGACCGTCGCAATGAAGACCATCGGCCTGATCGGCGGTATGAGCTGGGAGAGTACCGCTCTGTATTACCGTTGGCTCAACGAGGGCATCAAGGCCCGTCTCGGCGGCTTGCACAGCGCCAAGATCGTGCTCTACAGCGTCGACTTTGCCGAGATCGAGGCCCAGCAGCACGCGGGCGATTGGGAGGCCGCCGGTCGCACGCTGGCGAGCGCAGCGCGGGGTGTCGAGGCCGCCGGCGCCGACATCATCCTGATCTGCACCAACACCATGCACAAGGTGGCACCTGCCGTCGAGGCGGCGACGTCGGTGCCGTTGCTGCACCTCGCCGACGCGACAGCCGAACGCCTCACCGCCGCTGGCGTGTCGCGCGTCGGTCTGCTCGGCACCGGTTTCACCATGGAGCAGGACTTCTACAAAGGCCGCTTGGCCGGACACGGCCTCGACGTCAGGGTGCCGGACGATGCCGGCCGGGCAGACGTGCACCGAATCATCTACGAGGAACTCTGCCTCGGCACTGTCCGAGACGACTCGCGCGCGCGCTACCTCGAGGTCATCGAGGCGCTGGGCCGGGACGGCTGCGAGGCCGTGATCCTCGGCTGCACCGAAATCACCTTGCTGGTGCAACAGGCGCATTGTGCCATGCCGTTGTTCGACACCACCGCCATCCACGCCGAGGTCGCCATCGAGCGCGCCCTCGACCACTGAGAAATCGCCATGACTGACTCCACTGCCCGCGTGGCCGCCGTGATCGGCGGCGGTGTGATCGGCGGCGGCTGGGCCGCCCGCTTCCTGCTCAACGGCTGGGATGTGAACGTGTTCGACCCGGACCCGGAGGCCGACCGAAAACTCGCCGAGGTGCTGGCCAACGCCAGACAGGCGCTGCCGTCCGTGCTCGACGTCCCGCTGCCGGCAGAAGGCACACTGACCCGTGTCGACAGTATCGCAGAGGCCGTCAGCGGCGCAGCCTGGGTGCAGGAGAGCGTGCCCGAGCGCATCGAAATCAAACACACGGTGTTCGCGGAAATCGCCGGACACACATCAGATGCGTGTGTGGTCGCGTCCAGTACTTCGGGCTACAAGCCGACCGACCTGCAGGCCGGTTGCCCGCGACCCGAGCAACTGATCGTCGCGCACCCGTTCAACCCGGTCTACCTGCTGCCGTTGGTCGAGGTCGTCGCCGGCGAGCAAACCGACCCCGCCACGGTCGAGCGCGCGAGT
>JBCCUP010000168.1 GCA_039196715.1 Pseudomonadota bacterium | reverse complement strand
TCAACTCCGGCGCCGCTTGACCGTCCAGGCAGCGTCTTCTATATTAGGCGGCTTGATTCCCCGATAGCTCAGTTGGTAGAGCAAATGACTGTTAATCATTGGGTCGCAGGTTCGAGTCCTGCTCGGGGAGCCAATGAATTCCAAAAGCCCGGCCACTGAGCCGGGCTTTTTCATGCCCGGTCGTGCTGTTTGCACCGCTGTGCACGACGGCAGCAGCAGGTCAACGGGAGGCCCTGTGGGCCGCCGTTCAACCCGGTGGCGCTTCACTGCGTCCGGTGCACCGGGGGTTGATGCGACCAGACCGGCCTGACTCGGCACCGGGCGATACGGTCGGGTTCGCACGGGTGGCGATGCCGCGCCAAACGCACCCCGCCTACCCTGACCGGGGCTTGCCTCACTGGACAATCCGATGCACAGCGAACACCTCGCGCACTGGGCGCACGACCACACGTTCAATCAGGACAAACGCCGTCCCGGCGAGTCGCGCACGCTGTGGGTGATCGCGATCACGGCGGTGATGATGGTGGTGGAGGTTGTCGCCGGGCTTCACTTCGGCTCGATGGCCTTGCTAGCGGATGGGCTGCACATGGCCTCGCACACGGTCGCACTTGGCATCACGGCGTTTGCCTACGCCTACGCCCGGCGACACGCCAGTGACCGCCGATTCAGTTTCGGCACCGGCAAGGTCAATGCCCTCGGCGGGTTCACGGGTGCCGTGTTGTTAGCCGTCTTCGCGGTGTACATGGCGTTCGAAAGCGTCACGCGCCTGTTCAACCCGGTGGAGATCGCGTTCAACCAGGCGATCGCGGTGGCGGTGCTTGGCTTGATTGTCAACGGCGCCAGCGTGTTCATCCTCGACGTTCACGACCACGGCCATGATCATGGCCACGGACGCCACCATCACCACGGTCACCGTCACGATCACGCGCACAGCCACACACACGACCACAGCCACCACCAGGGTGACCACAACCTGCGGTCGGCCTACCTGCACGTCATGGCCGATGCGCTGACGTCGCTGCTCGCTATCGTTGCACTGCTCTTGGCCAAGTACGTGGGTTGGGTGTGGATGGACCCGATCATGGGCATCGCTGGCGCCGTGTTGGTCGCGCGCTGGTCCTGCGGTCTGCTCGCGACAACGGCGTCCGTGTTGCTCGACCGCCAGGCCTCGGACGATGTGCTCGATACCGTGCGCAAGGCCATTGAAGGCGACGGTGACAGCCGCGTGACCGACCTGCACGTGTGGTCGATCGGGCCGGGCATCTACGCGGCCCAGGTGGCGGTGGTGGCCCACGACCTCGCTTCAGTCGCCGATTACAAAGCCCGCGTGCCCGAGGGGGCCGGCGTGGTGCACCTGTCGGTTGAGACGCACAAGTGCGAATTCAGGGAACCAAACTGACCCCAGAAACCCCAGCGTGCGTCCACCAGAATTCTGCGCGCGAATGCAGCCCCATCAGAAATCTCAAACCGAGGTTGATGGCGGTAAACACCTTGCGGCTATCTTGATTGCGTTTGCCCTGCTACCCACGCACGGCAGCGTTTTTGCCCACATCGTCACACCAGGCGACGTCGGCTACATCCAGGAAATCTGGATTGTGCGCGTCCTCTCCATTTGTCTAACTCGGCGCCAAACACCTAGCTTCCGGGTACTACGACATCACGTTCCAGCTCGGGGTCGTCTTTTTTCTCTGAGTGTTTTTCTTCAAGTCTTCTGGGGTGTGACGTAGGCTTTCAGTGTTGGCGAATGAAGTTGTTGTGCTTCCCTTACTACTAGCATTGCTGATGTTTCTTTTTTCTTCT
>JBCCUP010000167.1 GCA_039196715.1 Pseudomonadota bacterium | reverse complement strand
GTGCCCGAGATCGTGTTGCTGGCGTTGTTGCCGGTGTGCCAGGCGGACAGGATGCCCGCGCCCGGCGCGAACAGGTCGACGCAGCTGCCCCAGTTGGAGGTGCTCCGGCGGTTGTCGCTGCTGGTGGTGGCACCCACGGTCACCGCCAGCGGTTCCCGAGCCGGCGAGGCGCCGCAGGCGTTGGCGTTGCTGTTGCCCGCCGCCACGACCACGGTGACCCCCGTGTTGACCAAGTTGGCCACCGCCTGGTCGAGCGCTGCTGAGGCACCGCCACCCAGGCTCATGTTGGCCACCGCGGGGAGCGTGGCGTTTGCCCCGATCCAGTTCAGCGCGTTGATGATGCCGGTGGTGCTACCCGAGCCGTTGCAGCCGAGCACGCGCACCGGGTGCAGCGAGACGTTGGTGGCCACCCCATAGGTCGAGCCGCCTACCGTGCCGGCCACGTGGGTGCCGTGCCCGTTGCAGTCCTCGGTGCCGCCGCCGATCGCATCGTAGCCGGGGCCCATGCGACCCGCGAACTGGGTGTGCGTGCTGCGGATTCCCGTGTCGAGGATATAGGCCTGCACCCCGGTGCCGTCGGCCGCGACCGTATAGTCGCCGTCGAGCGGGAGGTTGGGCTGATCGATGCGATCGAGCCCCCACAGGTTGGTGGGCGCATTGGCGGTGAAGATCTGCTCCTCCTCGATGAAATCGACCTCCGGGCTGAAGCGCAGGTCCTCGATCTCGTCCTCGGTGAGCGGCGCGGTGAAGCCGTGAAGCTTCGGAGCGTCGATGGTCTCTTCGATCCGCACATCAGAGAAGCGACTCATCATGGTACCCATGGAGGTCTTCGCGAGCTCCTCCTCCTTGAGGATCACGATGAAGCGCCCCGTGCTCCAGGAGCGAAGCAATGTCGTACTGGTATCCAGCGCCGCATCGTCGACCCGATATACGGGCGCGGCGAACTCCTCGGACCGATTGTCCTCGGCAAAGTCGCCTTGGCCTCGGGAACGACCTTCGGTCTCGGTATCACATGCCGTCACTGCCAGGGACGACAGCAGCAGGAGGGATAGACGGGACGACTGAAAAATTTTCGAACTCATCATACAGTCAGTGTCTTTCAGATTATAGCCTTGCCTCGCGGCAAAGGAACATTTTGTCGATCGAAGGAGTGATTGATTTGAGGTGACTGACTTGAGGTGACTGTGGAGGGAGACCAGCTTATGTAAACCTATATCACTTGGAAATAGCGCCAAGCTCGACGTTTGGGTGCACGCGCAGGGCTTGTCCGCGCGCTCATAGGACTCGAGGCTGGCCCGGGGGACGATGTCCCCCAGGCCGGCTGATTCGCTAGTTAGCGAGAGGCTCGACTAGCAGGGCCCGTCAGTGCAGCAGTCGTTATAGAAGGTGCACAGGTTGTCGCACCAACAACCGCCGGGAGCCTGACCGCCGCAGGCGTTGCTGTCTTGGCAGCTGTTGGGATCGGGATCTCCGCCACCGTCGCCGCCACCGTCGCCACCACCGTCGCCGCCACCACCACCGATGAAGTCGGTGTTCACCATCAGGTTGGGCGAGCCGGCGCCGACGTTGTTCAACGTATTGGGGATCGCGTTGCTCGTGATGGCGTTGGCCACCTGGGCCGGCGAGGCCCCGGGGTTGCCCTCCAGGTAGAGCGCAGCCACACCGGCCACGTGCGGCGAGGCCATCGAAGTGCCCGAGATCGTGTTGCTGGCGTTGTTGCCGGTGTGCCAGGCGGACAGGATGCCCGCGCCCGGCGCGAACAGGTCGACGCAGCTGCCCCAGTTGGAGGTGCTCCGGCGGTTGTCGCTGCTGGTGGTGGCACCCACGGTC
>JBCCUP010000166.1 GCA_039196715.1 Pseudomonadota bacterium | reverse complement strand
GCGTCGCGCTCACGCTGGGCGCGGGCCACGCCACGGCGTTCTCCCGTGTCGCGCTGCCCCAGTCCTACCGCGGGATGACGGCCGCGTTCACCCTTGCCTGGGCACGGTCGCTGGGGGAGTTTGGCCCGATCCTGATCTTCGCGGGGACGACGCGGATGAAGACCGAGGTGCTGTCGACCAGTGTGTACCTCGAGTTTTCGATCGGCAACATCCACGGCGCGGTCGCGGTGTCGATGCTGATGGTCGCGCTGGCGATGGTCGTGCTGCTGGTGACGCGCCTCTTGGGCGTCGGCCGGGAGGTGGTGTGATGATCGAGGTGAAAGGGCTTGCCATCGCGGTGCCGGGCTTCGCGCTCAAGGACATCGCGTTTACCGTGCCCGACAACGCCTACGGCATCCTGATGGGTGCGACGGGCTGCGGGAAGACGACGCTGCTCGAAGCGGTCTGCGGTCTGCGCAAAGTCGATGCCGGGACGATCACGCTGCACGGCCGGGACATCACCGGTTCGAAGCCCGGTGAGCGCGGCATCGGCTACGTCCCGCAGGACGGCGCGTTGTTCCCGACGATGACGATCCACGACCAGCTCGCGTTTGCGATGCAGCTTCGCAAGTGGGACAAGCAGAAGCAGAAGGAACGCATCGACGAGCTGGCCGAGCTGCTGGGGATCGGGCACCTGCTCCAGCGCAGGCCGCGCGGTCTGTCGGGCGGGGAGCGGCAGCGTGTCGCGCTGGGCCGAGCGCTAGCGTTTCGGCCGGAGGTGCTTTGCCTGGACGAACCGTTGAGCGCGCTCGATGAAGACACGCGTGCCCGGATGATTGGATTGCTCAAGCGCGTCCAACAGCACGAACACGTCACGGCCCTGCATATCACCCATAGCTCGTCCGAGGCCGAGCAGCTCGGCACACACGTGCTGCGGCTGGTGGACGGTGGGATCGAACAAACCAACCACAGAGACACGGAGGTCACGGAGGCTGGAAAAATGTGAACCGCCAAGGCGCCAAGAGCGCCAAAGAAGGCAGGCATTGTTTAGAACATGTGTAGGCTGCCTTCCTTGGCGTTCTTGGCGCCTTGGCGGTTCGATATGATGCTTTCCCGTTCTCTGTGTCCTCCGTGCCGCTGTGGTTCAATACGAGTTCATCATGAATCAGCAACTCCCGAAACAACCCGCCGACGCGCTCACCGACGAGGAACGCGCGACGTATGAGTGGCAGATGTGGTCACCCGGGTTCGGTGAAGAGGGCCAGCGCCGCCTGAAGAACAGCACGGTGCTCATCTCACGCTGCGGTGGGCTGGGGAGTGTGGTCGCCTACGAGCTCGCGGCTGCGGGGGTCGGGCACCTGGTCATCGCGCACGGCGGCAACGTCAAGCACTCGGACCTCAACCGCCAACTCCTGATGACCCACGACTGGCTGGGCAAGCCGCGCATCGAGACGATCCAGCGTCGGCTCAAAGACCTCAACCCCCGGCTGAAGATCACGCCGATCGCCGAGAACATCAGCGACGCCAACGCGGAAGAGCTCGTCGGCCTCGCGGACGTGGTGGTGGATGCGGCGCCGATGTTCGAGGAGCGTTTCGCGATGAACGCGGCGGCCGTGGCGCAGGGCAAGCCCGTGGTCGAGTGCGCGATGTACGACCTGGAGGCGACGATCACGACGTTTTCGCCAGAGGGTCGTCCTTGCCTGCGGTGCTTGGTTCCGGGGGTGCCCCCGGCGTGGAAGCGGCAGTTCCCGGTGTTCGGCGCGGTGAGCGGGACGGTGGCGTGCATGGGCGCGATGGAGGCGGTCAAGCTGCTGTCGGGCATCGGCGAGCCGTTGATCGGGCGGATGGTCCGG
>JBCCUP010000165.1 GCA_039196715.1 Pseudomonadota bacterium | reverse complement strand
GCGCATGCATCAACACCCTTTCGCGCGGCGTCCCTGCGGGACGGCCACGCTCCCACAAGACGAAGTCACACGCCACTCCCCGTGGGAGCTCAGTCCTCGCATAGCGAGACCGGGCGAAGGGTTGCTGTGGGACGCGCGCCTGCGTCAAGCAACCAACGTTGCGACAGACGCGTGCCAACCCCTTTAGGTCAGCCGAGCCTTACTGCGATGTTCTTGGTCTGCACGTAGTTCCACAGCGCTTCGCGGCCTTTCTCCCGGCCGTAACCGGACTTGCCATAACCGCCGAACGGTGTCTCGACACCGCCGGCGTACCACTCGTTGACGAAGACCTGGCCGGCGCGCAGTTGGCGCGCCGCCCGGGTGGCGCGGTCGAGGTCGCGGGTGAACACGCCCGACACCAGCCCGTAGTCGGTGCCGTTGGCGATCTCGATGGCTTGCTCGTCGGTCGTGAACGAGAGCACCGACAGCACCGGACCGAACACCTCGGTCTGCGCGAGGGTCGAACTCGGGTCGACGTCGGCGAACACGGTCGGCTGCAGAAAGGCGCCCGGCAGGTTGTGGATGTGTCCACCGGCCGCGAGGGTGGCGCCTTCTTTCCTGGCCGTCTCGACCAGGCCGACGGCGCGGTCGCGCTGGGCGTCCGACACCATGCTGCCCATGGTCAGGCCAAATTCGGGGCTGTCGATGCCAGGCTGCACGCTGAGGCTGTTGGCCACCTTGACTGCACGCTCGACCAGCTCATCCTTGCGGCTCTCGTGCACGATCACGCGTGACATGGCCGAGCAGACCTGGCCTGCGTTGAAGTAGATGCCCCAGCGGATGTCGTTCTCGAAGGCCTCGAGGTCGGCGTCGTCGTGCACGATGGCGGCCGACTTGCCGCCGAGCTCGAGCACGCAGGGCACCACGTTCTTCGCTGCGGCCGTCGCGATCGCAACCCCGGTCGCGACCGAGCCGGTGAAGACGATCTGGTTGACGCCGGGGTGCGCGGAGAGCGCGGCGCCGGCCTCACTGCCGAGCCCGCAGACGAGGTTTACCGCCCCCGCGGGCAGGCCGACGGCCTCGGCAGCGCGCGCGAACCAGGCGTTGGTCAACGGCGTGAGTTCCGGTGTCTTGATCACGCAGGTGTTGCCGGTCGCGAGCGCGGCCGAGAGCGAGCGCGCGGTCATTTCGACCGGGTAGTTCCACGGGATGATCTGCGCCGAGACGCCGTAGGGCTCGTGTTCGGTCCAGTCGAAGTAGCCGGCGCCGAGTGGCACCGAGCGGCCTTCGACCGTTGCGGCCTGGTTGCCGTAGTACTCGAAATACAAGGCGGCACCATCAACCTCGATCAGACTCTCCCAGAGCGGTTTGCCCTGCTCGAGGGTCAGCGTCTCGGCGATCTCGGTGCGGTGCTCGCTGAGGTAGCGACCCATGGCCTGCACCAGACGGCCGCGCGCGATCGGCCGCATGCCCCGCAGGCTGCCCTCGCGGTGCACGCGTTGGGCGGCTTGCACAGCACGGTCCACATCGGCGGCGTCGGCGAGCGCATGCGCGGCGAGTACCTGGCCGGTTGCCGGGTTGAGCACGTCGATACGACCCGCGCCGCCGTCGACCCAGGCGCCGTCGATGTGGTTCTGCCAGTAGGGTTGGATATCGGTCATGGTGCTGTCCCGGTCAGTCGGAGGTTGGCGGTCACGCGGTGATTCGATTGGCGTGTAGACGATCGTAGTGCGGCCGCATGCGCCGGTGCACGCGCTGAACGCGATCGGGCGCATCTGCGACTTCAACGTACTTGCGCACCTGCGGTGTCAGCCCGGTGGAATTTGCGAGGTTGTGGTGAAAGGAGCCCCCGTCCCACCAGCTGTGCTCGGACGGGTCACCACCGGGTTCCCAACTCAAGGCCTCTGGGATGAACGGAATGCCTACGGCATCGCAAAAGGCCGACACCATGGCCTCGGGATTTTCCAGCACATCATCGCTGTCGATCACCGGCGGCGGCTCACCGTTCAACGCCCAAAGCAGGTCGAACAGCGCACGCTGCTCG
>JBCCUP010000164.1 GCA_039196715.1 Pseudomonadota bacterium | reverse complement strand
GGCACTGCGCCAGGCGCTGTCGGCCGAATACCAGCGGGCCCGGGCGCAGCTCGACACGCTCGGCGATGTCCAGGCCATCCTGGCCAACGTCGAAGCGTCGCTGCGCGCGAGCACCGTGCCACAGATGCTCTGGCGGCCGGTCACGGACGCCGAAGCCGCGGCGCTGGTCGGTGCGCGAGACGACACGACCCGGCGCGCGAACGACGCCATCGCCGAGCTGCGGCGCATCGCGCCACTCGCCTACCTCGATAAAAACAACCCCGGCACGGTGCAACAGGGCGCACTCTACGATCAGAGCGACCTCAACCGCCTGTTTCAGTGGGCCCAGGCAAACCTCGCCCAGTCGAGCGCGGCCTACGCCCAGACCGTCGAGCAACTGAACCGCGAACTCGCGGCCCAGGCCGACGGTGAGCTCGCCTATTTTTACGCACTCGACCCGGACACGCCCGCCGACCGCATGAACGCCTTTCTGCAAGAGGGCGCCGACCTGCGCATCTACGCGCGGCTCGATCAGATGATGAGCGTGCCGAACTCGCTCGCCGCCGTGCAGCGCGCCAACGGCGAGCCGGTCGCCTTGAACGTCCGGGCCCGGATCGAAGAGATCACGACCCTGCGCGCCATGTACGCCGAGAACCGGTTGCGCGCCGTGGGTGACTCACGCCTGCCGACCGCGGCCAGCGACGACGCAGCCCGGCTGCAGATCGCCGAGACGATCCTCGCCAACCCCGACTACGGTTTCGGCGAGCACGGACCCGTCGTGCTGACCACGCCACGGATCGACACCCGGACAAAAACGGTCAGCCGCGAAACAATCAAGGATGTCGATATCAGCCTGTCCGGTGACATCACCTGGTCCGGGACACGGGAGAGCTGGGACTACGAGTGGGACGAGTTCAAGTTCGCCACGCCACTCAAGCACGACAACGGTGAGTGGTATGTCTGGTGGATCACGGCCAAGTACTTCCGCTCGGGCGCCAGCACGACACCGCTCAACCGCTGGGTCTCCGGTGCGTCGACCCAGGGCGACCTGATCCCCGAGGCCAACTTCCGCTGACCTTCGCGCTTCCGCGCGTCAGGCCGCACGACGCAGCGCTTGGGCCATGCAGTGAATGCCGCCGCCGGTCTTCGAGATCTCGGCGGTGTCGACCGACGCCACGTCGAAACCGCGTGCGCGCAGGTTCTCGATCAGCACGGTCGAGGACGACGGCGCGATGACCCGGTCGTTGCCGAGCGACATCAGGTTGCAGCCGAGTGCCATGGTCTGCTGAAACGGCACGTCGATGATCTCGTGTCCCTTGTCCTTGAGCCACTGCACGATTGCAGGGTCGGTACAGGCAAGGCAGACGGCGGTCAGATTTTCCGCAATCGGCACGACCATCAGGTCGATGTGCACATAGTACTAGTCAAAGAACGCAAGCCTGACCTCCCAGCCTTCGGCTTCGAACCAGCCAGCGACCTGGCGTGCGCCCTCCTCCTGCGTACGCGCACCACCGCAACCGATCAACACGCAACCCGCTTCGATGACATTGAAATCCCCACCCTCGAAGGTGCCCGCCGTGACCATGTCGTAGATGGGAATGCCAAGCTTCTCGTAGGCGCGGATGGCCGCGTAGTTCTCACCGCGTCGCCACCAGTTGGCCATGGCCGTGATGATGACGCCGTACGGTGTCATGACGCTGGAGTCACGCGCGTACACCTGCATGGTCAACTCTGGCTCCGGCGGCAGGGTGTGGACGTTGACCTGAAAGTGCCGGTAGGCGTCGACCAACTCGGCGTGCTGGCGCTGTGCCAACGGGATGTCACAGGGCGCGTCGCGCAGGAACTTGCGGGACAGGCTGGAGGTGGCGCGGTGAAACAGGTAGTCGGGCGAGCCCAACAGCACGTCGGTCAATTCGGCGGTCTCGTTGGGGACAGTCCAGTACGACAAGGGGGTCGTGCCACCGCCGGCCACGCGACGCTGAAGTGAAAAGGCATCTGCTTCGGGACCGTGGGCCATGTCGGGTGTCCTGTTGTCATACTGGGCAGGATGGCACACTGCGCGCTCGGCCCCGCCTCTTGCCGCCACACGGTACACCATGTC
>JBCCUP010000163.1 GCA_039196715.1 Pseudomonadota bacterium | reverse complement strand
GTCGCCCAAACAATCGGTTACCACCAACCCCGTGGGAGCGTCATCCTTGGCGGAGCCAAGATGACGCGAATGCTACGCGGCCCGGTTCGACACCGCTTCGCCCGGGTCTGCTGCGCAGAGCCCGCGCTCCCACGGTGGATCGGGGCGTCGCTCAAACAATCCATCGCTATAAGCCCCGTGGGAGCGTCATCCTTGGCGTAGCCAAGATAGCGCGAAGGCCACGCGGCCTGATTTAAAATCGCTTCGCCCGGGTCTGCTTCGCAGAGCCCGCGCTCCCACAGTGGATCGGGGCGTCGCCAAAACACTCTGCCGCCACCAACCCCGTGGGAGCGTCATCCTTGGCGGAGCCAAGATGGCGAGAATGGCACGAGGCCAGGGCCAACACCGATTCGCCCGGGTCTGCTTCGCAGAGCCCGCGCTCCCACAAGCGATCGGGGCGTCGCCCAAACAACTGGCCGCCGCGAACGCGCTGCAGCTAGTAAGGACCGCTCGGCGCGTCGGTGTCCTCGGCCGCTTGCTTGGCGTAGTGTCCCGCCAGCTCCCGCACCGCCTTGCCGTAGCAGGTGATGTCGGTGCCGACGCCGACGAAGGTCGCGCCGAGGTTGATGTAGTGCTGCGCGTGGTGCGTGGTGCCGGTGAGGATGCCGGCAAACCTGCCGGTGGCAAGGATGCGTTGGATGGCGGCGTCGATGAAGGCCATCGGTTCGGGTTCGAACGGCCGGCCGAGGAAGCCGATGTCAGCCGAGAGGTCGGCCGGGCCAATGAACAAGCCGTCCACGCCCTCCACAGCGGCAATCGTCTCGATGTTCTCCACCGCCGCCGCGGATTCGATTTGCATGATCGTGCAGATCTCGGCGTTGGCGGTCTGCAGGTAGTCGGGGATCGCGTTGAAGTGCGACGCCCGCGCGAGCGCGGCGCCAACGCCGCGGATGCCGTCGGGCGGGTAGCGTGTTGCGCGCACGAGCTCAGCGGCCTGCTCGGCGGTTTCGACCATCGGCATCACGAAGGTCTGTGCGCCGATGTCGAGCAGCTGCTTGATCAGCCAGCTCTCGCCGATGACCGGCCGCACCACCGCGGCGGTGTCGGTGCTGGCAATCGCCTGCAATTGGCCGGCGGTGCTCTTGATGTCGTTCGGCGAGTGTTCGTTGTCTACCACGACCCAGTCGAAACCGGCGCGGGCGCTGAGCTCGCTGAGGTAGGGGTCGGCGAAGCCGAGCCAGAGACCGGTGGTGAGCTCGCGGTTGAGCAGGCGGCGTTTGAGCAGGTTGGTAGGCGCGGGCATGCGGGGTTTCTCAGGCGAAATACAAGCTGACACTGCCGAACTCACCGAAATCGGCGAGCAGGGTACTGCCGTGCGGGCACTCGACCGGGCGCACGAAGGAGCCCGACAGCACCACATCACCGGCGCGCAGACCCGCGCCGTAGGTGGTCAGGCGGTTGGCGAGCCAGGCGATGCCCTGGGCGGGCTGGTTGAGCACACCGGCGCCGAGGCCGGTTTCCTCGACCTCGGCGTTGCGCGAGACGATCGCACCGATCCAACGCATGTCGACGTCGTCAACTGACACCGGTCGACCGCCCAACGCGATGCCGGCGTTGGCGGCGTTGTCGGCGATGGTGTCGGTGATCTTGCGCAGCGCACCGGTCTCCGGGTCCTGCCGGATCACGCGCGTGTCGAGAATCTCGATCGCGGGCAGGATGTAGTCGGTCGCGGCCATCGCATCCCAGGCGGTCACGTTGGGGCCGCTCAGGTCCTCGGCCATGACAAAGGCGATCTCTGCCTCGATGCGCGGCTGGATGAAGCGGTCGGCCGGCACTGTCGCACCGTCGTCGAAGAACATGTCGTCGAACAGCACGCCCGAGTCCGGGATGTCGATCTTGAGCGCGTCGCGCATCGCTTTCGACGTCAGACCGATCTTCCACCCGCGCTGCACCGCGCCCGCGTCGCGCTTGGCCTCGACGAAGGCGTCCTGAACCGCGTAGGCGTCGTCCATGGTCATGTCAGGGTGCGCTTGCGAAATCAGCCCGATCTGGGTGCGGGTGCGTTCGGCCTCGTGCAGCGCAGCGCCGATGTCGGCCGCCTGTTCGGGTGTCATGGTGCCACCTCGTCCACGACGGTGTTTCGCAGCGTTCCAAGTCCCGTCGCCGACACCTCGATCACGTCGCCGGGTGCGAGGTAGCGCGGTGGGTCGAAGCGTGCGCCGGCGCCGGTCGGGGTGCCGGTGACGATGACGTCGCCCGGCACCAGCGTGGTGAAGGTCGAGATGTAGTTGATGATGAAGCTGAAGTCGAACAGCATGCGGCTGGTCCGGTCCTGCTGGCGCAGCTC
>JBCCUP010000162.1 GCA_039196715.1 Pseudomonadota bacterium | reverse complement strand
TCCGACCCGATCGCGGCGGCGGCCTTTGCCAACCTCAAGACACTCAGGGCCTTCCAGGCCGCCACGTCGATCAGCGCTGCGCTCGGCACGACGGGCGACACTGCGCTGCCCACCCTCTCGTGGCTGGACGCACCCGACGTGGCCGCCCTGCCCGTGGGAGACGACAACGCCGACCAACGCGACGCGATCGAGCCCTTTGTCGCCGCCTACGCGCGCGCGCTCGGCGAGCGCAACACAGCCGACTACCTCGGCCTGTACGCGCTGTCGTACGCCCCGGCAGATGGCGCCTCCCGCGCCGTCTGGCAACTCGATGTGCTCCGCGATTTCGCCGCTTCGGATGGCTTCGAGCCAACGTACGCTGTCGAGCAGGCCTATGCGCTCAACCCCAACCTCGTCACCGCCTCATTCTCGGTCGGAAACGCCGCCGACGGCAGCCGATCGCAGCGCGCCGTGCTGCTGCAACGCGACCATACCGGGCAGTGGAAAATCCTGTCGGAGCTGACACCGTGATCACCCTGCTCAAACGCCTCCTGCTGCTGTCCAGCCTGCTGTGGCTCAGCCCGGCAGTGGCAGCAGTCGACAGCTTGCACGACCCCGCCGAAACCCGCCTCGGCGACAGCCTGCGGCTGTTGCAAGCGGGCAAGCTGGACGAGGCCATGAACGCCATCGATGCCCTGCTTCGCGATCAACCGACCTTTCAGCTGGGGCACGCCGTGCGCGCGGACATCGCCTCTCAGATGGCTGGCCAGGCGGGCGTGCTCGCCGACCACACCGCACTTGCGGCGCTGCGACACGAGGCGAGCCAGCGGTTCGCCAGCCAACACAATGCCGCGCAACGGCTGGACAAAATGCCGGCCAACCTGCTCCAGCCGCACCCGAATGCACAGACCATCGTGCTCGTCGACCTCACAGCCAACCGCTTGTACCAATACGAGCGTGCGGGCACCGACTGGCGTCAGGTCGGCGACCACTACGTGACGATCGGCAAGTCGGGGGCGGGCAAGCGCGTCGAGGGTGACAACCGCACGCCCATTGGCCTCTACCGAATCCAGCCGTTTCTGCCTGACGAGGCCCTCCCCGAGCTCTACGGCTACGGCGCCCTGCCCCTGGACTACCCGAACCCCTGGGACCGCCACCAGCGCCGCACCGGGTCGGGCATCTGGATTCACGGCCAGCCACGCAGCAGCTACGCGAGGCCGCCGCACGACTCCGAGGGCTGCGTGGTCATCAGCAACCGGGCTATGCCGGGCTTGCATGAAGACACGACCGCCGGCGCCACCGCGGTGATCATGGTCCGCTCGATCGAATGGGTCGACCGCGAGACACTCGCCAGCCGCCGCGCCGACCTCGCGCGCGTCCACGACAGTTGGCGCCGAAGCTGGGCCGAAGGCCGCATGGACCGGTTCATGTCACTGCACGCAGCCGGATTTCGCAACGACGCTCTGGATCGCACGCAGTTCGAATCGCGCAAACGGACGCTGGCCCGCAGCCGCAACGACACCCGCATCGACATCAGCGAACGCGAAATGCTGATGTTCGAGGACCTCGACGGCACCACGATGGCGGAGATCCGTTTCACCCAGGACTACGCGTCGCCGAGCTACCGCGAACGCAGCGCCAAGACACAATACTGGTCGCTCACAGGCGGCCGCTGGCAGCTCGAGCTCGAAACCGAGAAGTCACTGTCGCGCTCGCACACACCGACCCTCGCCAAGGCCGATCAGACCAAACCGGACGACGCAGCCCCCTACGGCACGTTTCCCTCGGCGCGCTGATCCCCGTCTTCCGGCTGTGTGGAGGCGCCCAACAAGGGGCGCCCCGCACTCGCCGAACGGTTCAGAGAATGTCGACCGACTCGGCCCGGTCCTCGGCGTCGTCGCCTTCCTTCCGCCGCCGTCGCAACGCATCGAGGTACGTGTCGTCGACGTCGCCCGTCACGTAGTGGCCGGTGAAACAGCAGGTTTCGAACGCGTCGATCTCACTGTCACCACGCACGGCGGCGATCAGGTCGTCAACGTCCTGGTAGATCAGCCGGTCCGCCGCGATGGCTCGGCAAATATCGTCTTCGTCGCGCTCGTGGGCGATCAGCTCTTCGCGCGTCGGCATGTCGATGCCGTAAACGTTGGGGTATTTCACCGGCGGTGCAGCCGATGCCATGTACACCCGACGTGCACCTGCCTCGCGGGCCATCTCGATGATCTGCTCCGAGGTGGTGCCACGCACGATCGAGTCGTCCACCAACAGCACGTTCTTGCCGGCAAACTCCTGGTCGATGCTGCTGAGTTTCTGCCGCACTGACTTCCGGCGCACCTGCTGACCGGGCATGATGAAAGTCCGACCCACATAGCGG
>JBCCUP010000161.1 GCA_039196715.1 Pseudomonadota bacterium | reverse complement strand
CGACGCCGTGTTTCCAGTACCCCGCGGGGCACGGCCTCGCACCCGCGCGCCGAGGCGTCCTGCTGGCGCGTGCCGCCGACGCCGGCACGGCGGTGTTCGAGGACGACTACGACAGCGAGTTTCGCGACGACAGTCAACCCCGGCCGGCGCTGGCCAGTGCGGCGGCGTCGCAGGGTGCGACCGTGTTGCACGCCGGCACCTTCTCGAAACTCATGTTTCCCGCGGTTCGGCTCGGCTGGATAGTGCTGCCCGCCGGACACCTGCCGGCCGCCATGGGGGTGATGCGCAGCCTCGGGGGGGGCCACAACGCGGTGCAACAGCGCGCCGTCGCGTCGCTGCTCGATGACGGCACCGTGGCACGGCACCTGGTGCGGGCGCGCGCCGAGTACGGTCGTCGACGTCGCGCGTTGATCTACACGCTGGCCCACAGTCCGCTGCGGTGCGTGACGGCAGTGGCGGCCTGAGCCTGGTGATCGACTTGCCTGCCCCTGTCGACAGGGGCCGCCTGGTGCGGGCGCTGCACGGGCACGGCCTCGGCGCGCAACCGCTCGAGGCGCTCGACCTCAATGCCGACAGTGCGGCGCCGTGTCGCGCGCTTGTGGTCGGCACCGGCAACCTCGACGTCGCGGACACCGTGTGTGCCGCAGGGCGCTTGATCGACGCGTGGCAGGCGGTGCACCCGCTGGCCTAGTGGTGGCGTAGCGGCCTGGTTTACCATCGCCCTCCCTGAGGCAGGACGGTGATCAGCGAACGTGGATGGCAGTTTTTTCACCACCGAAGACAACCGGTGGTTCACCCCGACGTCGCACAGCCGTGGCCCGTGGCACGTCGACCATTGCCACGCTGGGCCGCCGACGGCGCTGGCGGTGCGGGCGTTGGAGCAGGCCTTGCCAACGCAACGGCTGACCCGGATCACGGTCGACTTGTTGCGGCCCATCCCGCACGCCGGCTTCTCGGTCGACGCGGAGGTCCAGCGGGCCGGGCGCGGTGTGTCGCGAGCGGTCTGCCGTCTGCGAGATGCAGACGGCCGTGAGGTCACGACTGTGTCGGGCTTGTATATGATCGAGTCCAAGCCGCAGACGCTGCCGACCCAGCACGACGCGATTCCCGGTCCGGAGTGCGCTGCACCCGGCGGCTTTCCGATTGCCGTTCCGCTGCACACCGAACCGACCTTCGTCGGCGGGGTGGAAGTGCGGTACCCGGATGGCGAAGGTCCCGCACCGGGCCCGACCACGGTCTGGATGCGCACGGTGCCGATCCTGCCCGACGAAACGCCGTCGCCGTTTCAGCGCATCTGCCCGCTCGGAGACTGCGGCAACGCGTTCGGCCGCAACGCCAACGCCACCGACATCAGCTTCGTCAACCCGGACTTGACCATCGTCTTGCACCGCGACCCGGAGGGCGAGTGGCTCGGCATGCGCGCGATCGGGTTCTGGGAGGCCAACGGCATCGGCACGTCGGACGCGGCCCTATACGACCGACACGGCTGTGTCGGCCGCGCGATGCAGACGCTGTTCATCCGGCCGAGCTGATCGACTGCGAACCGTCCGCGTGGCCGACCAGCAACACCATCTCGCGCGATCCGGCTGACTCGAAAGGGCCGGCCTGCCAGTCGCCGTAGAGGGTGTGGATACGCAAGCCTGCAACCGCGAGGGCGAGCTCCAGCTCGGCGAGGCCGAAGAACCGCAGGTCGTCTGTGTGCGCAAGCACGGTGCCGTCGTTCAAGCGGTAGTGCTGCGTGACGCGAATGCTGCCGCCGGCGAGCCGCTCGGCTGCGGTGTGCTCGCTGACCGCCTGGCCGGACGCTGTGGTGGCGTGGGCCACGCGACCGGCCCACTCGGCCACCCAGTCGCGCCGCGGGTTGCGGCTCTCGAAGGCGAAGGTCCCACCGGGCGCGAGGACCTCGGCGACGGCCGCGAGCAGCCCGGCCAACTCGGTGTCGGTCCGCAGGCACTGCACGGCGTGCCCGGTGAGTGTGATCAGGTCGTACTGCGTGTCGGTCGGCAGCGTCGCCGCGTCGCCGTGGTGCCAGTGCACGCGGTCCGCAGCCGGCTTGCGTCGCCCGACCGCCAGCATGGTGTCGGACGGGTCGAGTCCGGTGACCGTGTGCCCCTGCGCCGCCAGCGCACAGGCGAGGGTACCGGTGCCGCTGCCGATGTCGAGCACGCGACAAGGCGCCCCGGCTGCGAGTCCCTCATAGAAAGCGTCGGCCGGCCCCCAGGGGTTGAAGCGGTCGTAGAGCGCGACCAGCGCGGCGGCGTGGTAGGCGGGCACCGGGACAGGGTGCTGGCTCACGCAACCGGCCCGCGTTGCGAGGCACCCACCGGCGCGGCGCGGCGCACTTCCGGGTTGAACACCGTGCCGAGCAGCACGCCGACAATCACGATGGCGGCGCCGGTCACTGTCGCGGTGCTGGGCACTTCGCTGAAGAACAGCCAGGCCCAGAAGGTCGCCCCGACGGTTTCCACCGGAAAGAACAAGGCCACATCGCT
>JBCCUP010000160.1 GCA_039196715.1 Pseudomonadota bacterium | reverse complement strand
GCCACACCGAGCGATGGGAATGGACGGCAGCTTCGCGTTTGACACCAGGCTCGTTCGCCGTGTCTGGCTTCGCCAGGACGCGGCTCCCACAGTTGGCATCTGAGCCTGTGGGAGCTTGGTCGTGGCGTAGCCACACCGAGCGATTGGAATGGACGGCGGCTTCGTGTTTGACGCCAGGCTCATTCGCCGTGTCTGGCTGCGCCAGGACACGGCTCCCACGGCTGGCCCGGGATATTGTGGGAGCTTGGACGTGGCGCAGCCACACCGAGCGAAAAATCCGCCTGGGCAACGCCCTATTTGTTGAACATCACCTCGATGTCTTCGGCAATGCGGTCTGCCGGCAGGGTACCGTTGGTCGAGTGAATCATTTCGCCGCGGCCGTTGAAGTACAGCAGTGTTACGTGCGGTACGTTGAAACGGTCCTGAACCGCCTTGCCCTCGGGACGCGTGACATCGGCGAGCCGGTAGTTGATGCCGTCGTAGGCTTCAAGTGCCTCGGTGGTTGCCGCCTTGAGCCTGCGGCAGAGACGGCAACCCGGGTCGTGCACCTGGACGATCGCCGGCACACCGTTACCAACCACGCTCAGGTCGTGCAACGTGCGCTGGTTGGTGTCGTAGGCGTGCAAGCCAGCCGCGCCGAGCCCGCCGGCCACCAGCGCCACCCCGCCGCCAAGCAGCTTGCGCCGCGAGATACCGCCACCGAGTGCGGACGACGCCGTCGCTCTGCTGCGTCCGGGTGACTTGCGCTTGGATTTGGCCATCGTTTGGCTCCCAGGTGCGGACGTGCGTGTGGTGAACACCGACAACGGGATGCGAAGAAGGTTCCGCCCGACCGCCAAGACCATCGAGGCGCCGCCGTGCAGACGCGGGGGCTAGCGTACCGTCACCAACGCCAGCGTGGCCGGCGCCGGTATGTCCAGCGGGTCGGTGACGATGGCATCGTCTGCTTCTCCGACCGCTGCATTCAGGCCGTCAAACTCGGGCCGGGCTGCGGGCTGCGCGACCGACCGCGTGGCCGCACGCGCCGTGATCGGCAGTCGCGGCAGTATGGGGCACCCCGAACCGATCAGTGCCACCGGACGTCTCCGAACGCCGGCTGCGTCACCGTGCATTGCCCGACGGCGCTGTTGGTTCTGTCGCTGCCCAGGGTCATCAAAAGGAACCTCTTGGAGGCGTCGTAGGCCGCACCCGATACGAAAACCATAGTCGGCAGCACCAGCACTGCCGCTGCAATTGCACGATTCATCCAAGCGGCCTCAGCGTCCCCCAGAGCACCTCAAGTATTTTTCGCACCACAATCGTGCACAAGTGGCACTGCCCATGGGTTCGCGAATGGCATTGGTGCGTTTATCCTAAGGCTCAAAAGACTTTGAAATTCAATTGGAAAATGGCACTCTGCATTTCAAGAAGCACGAGTGAATTCTTGAATGAGCGTCCCAGAAGAGCGGCACATGGCCCTGATTGCAGGTCTGTGTGTGCTTCTGATTGCCTCACACGATCAGGTGATGCTGCAGCAGCACGGGGTGTTTTTCGTGTACGTTTATGCGATGGCGCGCGTCGGCATCGGCTGCGCACTCTTCTTCGCTGCCCGCGCCGTCCTCGCCACCTACTGGCCCTCCGCCGGCGTGGGGGCGCTCACAGCGAGTGCGATCGCCGCCAGTCACCTGCCCTTCGTGCTCGCGATCACGGCACTCGATATCGTGCTCGGCGAACCCGAGCTGGGCATGGCCGCCGGGGTGACCTCACCGTCGCCAGGTGTTGGCGCGTTGCTCTGGGAAGCGCTGTACCTCGCCGACAACCACATCGCCCTGTGCCTGTTGCTGTCGCTGCCGCGCCTGATACCGGCGATCTGGCCAGAGGAGCCGCTCGCCGTCCCGACGCCGGCGCACGTCAAGACCCTGCTGGGTGCACTCGACCCGCCGCTGGACGGCTCCATCGTCTGGGTTGAAGCACAGGAACACTACGTGCGCCTCACCACCGACCTCGAGAGCCGCCTGGTGCTCGCGCGTTTCTCCGATATCGTGCGCGAGCTGTCAGATCAGGCCGGCATGCAGGTACACCGCTCGCATTGGGTGGCGCGCGACGCCGTCGTGCGTTTGACGAAGTCCGGCCAGACCGCCGCCGTGCTGCTCTCGACCGGGGACAACGTACCGGTAAGCCGGTCCTACCGCCAACGCGTCGAATCGGCCCTGGCAGAAACCGAGCCTGCGTAATTCCTCATGCGATTGTGATTCGCAGCCAACGGGAACCCTCCCTTGCTGCCGTTGGGTGCTTGCACCTTTCGCCGTGTCTGGCCCAGGTTCTTGTGGGAGCTTGGTCGTGGCGTAGCCACACCGGTCGATGGGACTGGACGGCGGCTTCGTGCTTGACGCCAGGCTCATTCGCCGTGTCTGGCTGCGCCAGGACGCGGCTTGTATGGTCGATTCCGCAGGTGATACAGAGAAAAACCTGTCGGGGTGGAGGGGCTGACTGACGCGCTTCTGATCCGTTACCGGATACAGACTGTGGGAGTGTATCTCCCGCCCCGT
>JBCCUP010000159.1 GCA_039196715.1 Pseudomonadota bacterium | reverse complement strand
TTCTTAAACCCCCCCCGGGGGCCCCCCCGGGCCCCTTCGCCCGCCGGCTATCCGTGAGGGGGTGCTTCTCGTACACGTTCTAAGGCGTGAGGAACGCAACCTCCCCCATCAAGCCTCAAGACTCAAGTCTCACACCTCCCCCAAAGACCGGGGCGGGAATCGAACCCGCTTTGAGCGCAGTTGCAGTGCGCCGCCTTTGCCATTCAGCCACCCGGCCGCAGACGATGAAACGCGAAACTAATACGCATCCCGCCCACAACACGTGCGTCGCGTGTGCCACACAACTGCCCTGCTTGCAGGGCTGTTGTGTGCGGATGCAACGTTGATCGGCATGTCGGCACACAGCAGGCCTTCGGCCAGTGGTGTGGCGCTCCGTTAGCACGCCTTGTTTTTTGTGGGAACCGAATAAGTGCGGCCGACAGGACTCGAACCTGTTCCTCCGTCGTGGCGGGGCGGTGTTCTGCCGGATGAACCACGGCCGCAAAAATCCCCGCCGCCACGCCCCGGAACCCCCGGACGGTTCCGGCAGCGTGACGGCGGGATCGGGTAACGAGAAACAACAATCTCAGCCGGCCTTCTCGTCGGGGCCGGCCTCCGACGGGCCGCTTTCGCCGGTCGTGCCCGCGAGCGAGCGCACCTGCTCCAGCATCCCGCCGTGGCCGAAGACAAAGGTCGCCTTCGTGCCGCGCATGATCTCCTGCAGCGACTCGAGCTCCTTCATCCGGGTCAGCGCCGGGTTGTCCGCCAGCAGCTTCGCCGTGTTCACCTGGCTCCGCGCGGCGGCGGTCTCTTCACGCCGGCGGATCAGGTTCGCCTCGGCCTGCTTCTGGGCCAGGATCACCTCGTTGAGGATTGCCTTCATGTCGCCCGGCAGGATCACGTCCCGCAGGCCGACACCCTTGACCGACACGCCGAACGCCTCGGCACGCGACGCCAAAGCGTTACGCACCTCGCTACCCACGGCGTCCTTGTCCGTCAGCAGCTTGTCGAGGTTGCGCGTGCCCACCGCCTCACGCAGCGCGAGCTGCGCCTCGCGGTAGAGCGCCTGCGCGTAGTCGGCGACCGACTCGACCGCACGCCGCGCATCGAGCACACGGTACGTCACCAGCAGGTTCACACGCAGCGTCACCTTGTCCGCCGTCATGATCTCCTGGCCCGCGACATCGAGCACCTGTTCGCGCAGGTCCACGATCTTCCGCTCGATCCGGCCGGCGCCACGCCAGTACACGTGCAGGCCCGGCGACAGCTCGCCGACCAGCGCACCGTCGCGGTAGACCAGCACGGCCTCGCCCGGCTCGACATGCACGCCGTCGAAGTACCGCGACGCGCCCGGCAGCGCGAGCACCGCCTCGACCTTCTTGTGCGTGAAGACGAAGTCGTTGACGTTGTATGGCTCGACCTCGACCTTCGCCGGGCCGTTCCAGAAGACGTGCCGGCCCGGAGCGAGCACGCCGCGCAGCCGGCGATCCACCCACAGCAGCGCCCGCTCGTCGTCGGCGAGCTCGACACGGTGGACCTGCTCGGCCACGGCCGGGTGATCGACCAGGACGTCCAGCATCTTGTGCCGGAACGCGACTTCCATCCGATCAACCACCTCGACGGTGTCGATGCCGATGAGCCGGCCCGGCTTCCAGTACGCGCCGGGTGCGAGGAGTCCCTTGAAGTCGCCGTGGCGGAACCACAGGCCGACTTCGTGCTTGCGGATGCGAAGCGTCATCATGTCTGTGCTCCTTTGAGACAGGGTGAAAAGAAGGCCGACACGAACACCGCGCAGGCCGGAAACATCTGAAAACTAATCAAAAGCGGGCCGGGGGCGTGCCAACTTGCTGCCACCACGACCGTCCGGGCGGGGCCGGCTTGAGAGACGGCAGGGAACGCGCCGACGTCCCACGGCCGCACGCCGCGTTCGCACCAACACGCGGGGCGAAAGCCCTTTGTATTGATGTTTGCGCGACGCGGGGCCGAGCGACCGCACGGGTGGGCCGAGGCGCACCCTACGCTTTGCCGAATCGGTATCCGCCGGGCCGCGGGGCCCGTTGATCGCTGCCGCGCTGCGCGGTGTTGAGCCGACAAGCGGCAACAGCACGAAGCACAGCTCGGCCGGTGGCATCGAGTGGCTTGCGCCCCCGACCCAGAATGGTGCCCGAACTTCGGGCCAGAGGGGGAGTCGAACCCCGGGCGTGATAGGCCCTGCCAGGAGTGGGCCGGATTCGAACCGGCTACCCACGGATTCACAGTCCGTTGCTCTACCAGATGAGCTACCACAACAACCGCGCTGTCTTCCGATGCCATTCACGGGACACGCCATAGCCGACCGCTGAACGGGGCCGGCGCGCCGCTGGACAACACCGCGGGGATGTACACGAGAGAAACACGCACGGCAGGATTCGAACCCGCACCTAGCGGATCTGGAATCCGCCGCTCTACCGTTGAGCTACATGCGTAAGTGGAGTCAATCGGTGGGGCGGACATTCCTGTCTGCCATCCGGCGCAGCCGGACCGGGGTATAACCCTCGGCCTTCGGCCGATG
>JBCCUP010000158.1 GCA_039196715.1 Pseudomonadota bacterium | reverse complement strand
CGAAGAACCGGGACGAGACCTTCAACGCCGGCAGTGTGCTGATGCGCGAGGACGAGCCGGTCGGCCTCGGCGAGGGCTGGATCACCGGCGTGACCCACTCGCCGGCGCTTGGGCACTGGATCGGCCTCGGCTTCATCGCCGGTGGTCACACGGCCTGGGAAGGCAAGACGGCGGTCGCAGCCGACCCGGTGCGTGACAGCAGCGTGGCGGTGGAGATCGTCTCGCCCCACATGTACGACCCGAGCGGAGAGCGCATGCATGGCTGACCTCGCGATCAGACAGTCTGCCCTGGAGGGGCGCGTGCCCGCGGGGCACATCGGTGAGCCGGGGCGCACCGGCGTCCACTTCGACGTGGTGCGCGAGGTGGTGCTCTGGCAGGTCGCCGCCTGGCCGGACACGCTGGGCGCGGTTGGTGCCGCGGTGGCGGCGCCCCTCGGCGCAGCGCGGGCGCCCGGGCCGGGCCAGTCGGTCACCGGCGACACGGGCGCGTTGCTGCGGGTGGAGCCGCTGACGTGGTGGGTGCTCGGTGTCGAACCGGCAGCGCTCGCAAGCGACCAGGGCGCGCGCGTCGACCTGTCGCACGCCCGCACGCAGGTGCGTGTGTCCGGCGAGGCCGCGGCCACGCTGCTGATGCGCCACCTGCCACTCAACCTCAACGACGCGGCCTTTCCGGTCGGCGCGGTTGCGAGCTCCGCCATCCACCACGTCGGCGTGACCGTCTGGCGCTCCGAACGCGGATACGAACTCTTCGCGCCACGGGGCTTTGCCGCGTCGGTGTGGGCGCTGCTGCTGGAAACGGCGGCGCAGTTCGGCGCGACCGCGCAGTTCGTCGACTGAGACGCGAGGCCAAACAAGACGCCAACGTTGGGCGCCCGGCCGCGTGACGACCATCCGTGCAAGCGAGACGTGGAGGATGCCTGGCTGCGAACGTCGCGGCCTTCCCGGTCGGTGCGGTGGCCAGCTCGGCGAGCCACCACGTCGGCGTGACCACGCGGCGGTCCGAGCACAGCGACGCGCTGTTCGCGCCCCGCGGCTTTGACGCGTCAGCCTGACCAGTGGCTCGAAACGGCGGCACAGCGTGGCGCAACGGCCTGCTGCAGCGAGTCGCACCACCGCGACAGACGCGTTTGGCAAACGTCACGCTGACGCGGACTAGACTCGGTCATGCACGATCTGTTGCTCAACCGCGACATCTACACCGAGGTGATGCTCGAGAAGCTGCCCGCTGCCCGTCGCTTCGTCTGGATTGTCACCGCCGACATCAAGGACCTGCACCTCGACGTGGGGCACGGCTTCGAGCCGCTGCTGGCGGTGTTGTCGCGCCTGATCGAGAACGGTGTGGGCGTTCGCCTGATTCACGCCAAGGAGGCAGGGCCGCGTTTTCGCGCCCATTTCGACGCGTTCCCGGCGTTGATACACAGCGACCTGTTCGAACGCATTCTCTGTCCGCGGGTCCACACCAAGGCGATTGTCATCGACGGCCAGGGCGCGTTCATCGGTTCGGCCAACCTCACGGGGGCGGGCCTCGGCGCGAAGAACGTGCACAGCCGCAATTTCGAGGCGGGGTTCTGGTTCGATGACGCCAAACAGGTCGGTCAGCTCATGCGCTGGATCGACGACCTCTACCTCGGGACCTTCTGCGCGCAGTGCAAACGGCGACGCTACTGCCCGGATCCGATCGACGAGATGCACTGAGCCGTGTCCGAACCGCAGCGTGTTGACCCTTCAGCTGATCAACCCTCGGCGGGTGCGTCCCGCCGCAGCGACACGGCGCTGCTGTGCCTGTCGGCGCTGCTCGGTGGGGTGGCCGTGGCGGCCGGTGCCTTCGGCGCGCACGCGCTCGACGGCCAGCTCAGCGTCAAAGCGCAAGGCTGGTACCAGGCAGCGACGCACTACCTGCTGGTGCACGCCGTCCTCGCCGTCGCCTGTTCAGCACTGCGGCCGGTGATCGGACCCGCGGGCTGCCGGGCGGGGTGGTTGCTGTGCGCCGGCGCGGTGGTGTTCAGCGGGACCTTGCTGGCGATGGCCTTCGGCGCCCCGCGCATCCTCGGCGCTGTGACACCGATCGGCGGTGTGTTGTTGCTGGCGGGCTGGGGTGTGCTCGCGCTGTCGGCCTGGCAAGCGAGCCGGCGCTGAGGAGGCAGCGTGGATTCGCCGTGTTAGGAGCTCGGACTGCCAGTGGCGGTCTCAAAAGTACCCGCGCTGCCTTTCGACTGATACCTCTGCCGCGCCTGTCTTGCCAGATGGCTAGTTTGAGTCATTGTGTTCAGCACCCGTTTGTTCGTTAATGACTGCGTTAATGCATATGGAAGGCATGCCACTATGGCTCTAAACACGGTAGTCAGAGCGTTTCAGTTCGTTTCACTTTTGTTGTTCCTCGCGTCGGGTAGCGTACTAGCGGCTTACATCCAGGACGATCAAGGCCTGGTTGTGATGGAAGCGGAGAACGGTGCAGTCACCGCTGGCAGCCAGTTCACGTGGGCGCCGGTGGGTACGCCGTCAGGCGCATCGGGTGGTTCTTCGATCAAGTCGACAGGTCACAGCTGGGACAAGTCCGTG
>JBCCUP010000157.1 GCA_039196715.1 Pseudomonadota bacterium | reverse complement strand
CGCAGCACGCACAGCCAGTTCGCTGGTCGCATGGGCCCCGGCTACGACGCCATCGGCGGCGGCACCGAGGACTGCAACGGACACGGGACGCACGTGGCGGGCACGGTGGGTGGCTCGACCTACGGGGTGGCCACCAACGTCTCGCTGCACCCGGTGCGCGTGCTCGGCTGTAACGGCTCGGGCAGCACCACTGGCATCATCAACGCGCTGAACTGGATCGGCCAGAACGCGACGCTCCCGGCGGTGGCCAACATGAGCCTGGGCGGCGGTGCTTCGTCGGCGCTCGATCAGGCGGTGGCCAACTTGGTCAACACGGGGGTCACCGTGGTCGTGGCCGCGGGCAACAGCAACGCCAACGCCTGCGGCGCCTCGCCGGCTCGGGAAGCGTCGGCGGTCACGGTGGGCTCTACCACCAGCAGCGACAGCCGCTCCAGCTTCTCCAACTTCGGGACCTGCGTCGACGTATTCGCGCCGGGCTCGAGCATCCTGTCGGCCTGGCACACGTCCAACAGCGCCAGCAACACGATCTCGGGCACCTCGATGGCCTCGCCGCACGTGGCCGGTGTCGCCGCGGCGTACCTGCAGGGCAACCCCGGGGCCTCTCCGGCCCAGGTGGCCGCCGCCCTCACGAGCAACGGGATCTCCAACACGTTGAACAACGTCGGTTCCGGCTCGCCCAACCTGCTGGTGAACACCGACTTCATCGGTGATGGTGGTGGCGATCCGCCCCCGCCGCCCCCGCCCCCGCCGGCCGGCGGCTGCGAGGACAGCTGCGGCGGTCAGTCGCCCGACGGCTGCTGGTGCGATGACGCGTGCGTCGGGTACGGCGACTGCTGCGACAACTACGAGGACGAGTGCGTCGCGCCTCCGCCCGATCCCAACAGCTGCCAAGACAACAACACCTGCGGTAGTCAGGCCCCTGGCGGTTGCTGGTGCGATAACGCGTGCGTCAACTACGGCGACTGCTGCGCCGACGGGCCCTGCTAGTCGATAGAGGGGCTTGGTAAAGCCCCAAGCAGTTACCTAGGGGACGCCGTCCCCTAGGTAACTGGAGGCGAACCGGGCGCGCCGGTTCGCCTCCAGGCGCAGGCGATCCCTACGGGCACACCGACGAACCCTGCGCGTGCACCCAGACGTCGAGCGTGGCGTTGTTGGCCATGAGCGTCGTCGTAGACCACCACGCCGTGACTACCCGATTGGCGATCTCGCTGTCGCTTACGCGTATGGTGCCTTCGACCAAGAGCTCGCCGTCCGAGTCCGGGTTGCTGTTGCGCTATGTGCGGTAGCTCGTTGTTGGCCGAAGCCGAGAGCACCTGCCGGTCCTTCCGGTAGCGCACAAGGGGTTCCGCGCCAGTCAATGTGATCGAATCTTGCACCGTCCCCACTGCGTGCAGCAAGCCGCCGACTTCGATGACAATCGGCTGATCTTGCGTCACGTTGACCGTGGCGCCTGGCTCGATCGTCCGGTCTGCCGTTACGAACAAGCGGTCGATCGCCCGATACGGAACCTGGTGGTGTCGTCGATCCCGACCGATGGCCGTACGACCCGACCAGCGTTGAGCGATCCGGCGTGTACCACATGCGCGTGGTCTTTTTGGGAACGAAGGGAATTCCAGCGAAGGCGTAGGAGTAGCGCATGCATGACGGCGCAGCCTCTCTCACGTTCGCTGAGAGTGTAGGTATCAAGTGGCCATCATCCCCAAGTGCATAAACAAGCGATCGATGGCCGTTTGAGGCGGTAGAATGGTGGCATCTGCGAGATTTGTGCGGGCGGCGAAGAGTAGGGATTCTTGCGCAACATGCGATGCCCGACCATATTCACACATGTCGCCCTGCACGAAGGCTCGGCGCTGCCGGTGGAGGTGCTGCCGTCTTGTGCCCACTAGCGAACAGGGCGTGGTTAGCAATACAATAATATAAGTTTACATATTCAGGTTCTTGCTCCATATTCGCTTCCGGGTAAGTCATTCCTTCAACACACAAATGTCCCTTTGCCGCGAGGCAAAGTGTAGTTGGAAAGGTGCCATGTGATGAGTTCGAAAGTTGTTCAATCATCCCGTCTGTCAATCGTACTGCTGTCATCCCTTGCCGTGACGGCATGTGACACCGAGTCCGAAGGTCGCTCCCGAGGCGATTTTGCGGAGGATAATCGAGCCGAGGGGTTCGCCGCGCCCGTATATCGGGTCGACGATGCGGCGGATGACGCCAGCGTGGAGTCACTCACTGTCAGGAGCACGGGGCGCTTCATCGTGATCCTCAAAGAGGAAGAGCTCGCGAAGTCCTCCATGGGGACCGTGATAAGCCGCTTCTCCGATGTGCGGATCGAGGAAACGATCGACGCTCCGAAGCTTCACGGCTTCACCGCGCCGCTCACCGAGGACGAGATCGAGCACCTGCGCTTCAGCCCGGAGGTCGATTTCATCGAGGAGGAGCAGATCTTCACCGCCAATGCGCCCACCAACCTGTGGGGGCTCGATCGCATCGACCAAAACGACCTCCCGCTCAACGGCGACTACACGGTCGCGGCCGACGGCACCGGGGTCGAGGCCTACATCGTCGATACGGGCATTCGCAGCACGCACAACCAGTTCGCTGGCCGCATGGGCCCCGGCTACGACGCCATCGGCGGCGGCACCGAGGACTGCAACGGACACGGCACCCACGTGGCCGGCACGGTGGGCGGCTCGACCTACGGCGTGGCCACCAACGTCTCGCTGCACCCGGTGCGCGTGCTCG
>JBCCUP010000156.1 GCA_039196715.1 Pseudomonadota bacterium | reverse complement strand
TACCTCGTGCTGACCATCGCCGCGATGCAATCCCACTTCTTCCACACCCCGGTGGCCGCGGCACTGGCCGCCAGCATGACCAGCGTGTTGTCACTGAGCGTGTTGCGCCACGCCATCGACTCGCTTTCTGTCGATTTGCTGCTGAATTGAGCAACCCATCTCAACCGCCGCGGTAGCGTGCCCAGGCGGGCACCAACCGCGCGGCGTCACGGTCGAAGGCGCGGTCTCGCTCGCGTGCGTCAGGACACACCGACTCCAACACCCGCCAGAACGCAGCCGAGTGGTTCATGTGCCGGCTGTGCGCCAGTTCGTGCAGGACCACGTAGTCGACCATCTCCGGCGTGAGCAACACCAGGCGCCAGTTCAAGCTCACGGTGCCACGACTGGAGTAACTGCCCCACCGTGATCGCTGGTTTCGCACGCTGACGCGCGCGGCAGCGAGTCCACTCCGTGCACTCAGGCGTGCGACCCAGCCTGGCAGCACGTGCCGCGCGTGCTCGTGCACGCGCGCTTGCAGGCCAAGTGCATCAGGCGGTTGAGGCGCAGCCACGGTCTCGCCCGTGGCCGGCAGATCAACCCGATCCGGGCAGGCAGGCGCGTGCCGCGGCCGATCAAGGCCGTTGGGATCGACCGCGTGGCAGCGCGCGATCCAGTCACGCTGTGACCGCAAAAAGGCCTCGGCCTCCGCCACCGTGACGCGCTCGGGCACAACCAGACTCAGCCCGGTGTCCGGGCAGTATTGCAAACGCAACCGACGCGCGCGCGACGAGCGCCGCAGCGCGTAGATCCAGCCGTCGTAGGAGCGTCTGAGCTCGCGTGCACAGGTCATCGAGGCGTGTTGCCCAGTGGGGTGGTTGCCAAACGGGGTTTGGCAATGCTATTGGTCTTGCTGCGCGAACTCAACACGGGAGTGAGGCTCGATGGAGGACCTCTCCAGCCTGAAAGTGCTGCGGCTCAACATGGCCGGCGCACCGATTGACTGGGTGACCTGGCAGGAAGCCGCGTGCCTGTACGCACGTGACCTGATCGGTTGGACACTGGGCGACACGCTGGTGGACATCACCGGTGGCCACAACCGGCACACCGGCGAAAGATCCACGCTCGGCCTGCACGGCATCATCGCGTGCAAGGGGCACATGCACACGCGAATGGACCATGTTCCACGCTTGTCAAAAAAGGCCTTGTTCAGCCGAGACCAGTACCACTGCATGTACTGCGGGCAACACTTCGCCATCGCGCATCTGACCCAGGATCATATCGTCCCGCTGTCCAAGGGCGGCGCACACGCGTGGACCAACGTCATCACGGCCTGTCGCCGCTGCAATCAGCGCAAGGGCAACCGCACGCCTGAGGCCTGCAACATGCCGATTCTCGCCGTACCCTACAAACCCAACCGCGCCGAGTACCTTGCGCTGGTCAACTCCAAGCGCATCCGCGGCGACCAGATGGCGTTTCTGAGCGCCCACTTCTCGCGCAACTGGCGCCCGCACTGATCGCTTTAGGCTCAGTCGTCGACGGGCGGGCGCAGCGCGTCCCACCAGCGCGCAGTGGGGCCAGCGCCGAGCGCGAACACCTCGCCGATCACCGGGGTGATCACACTCACATCGCGCTTGTTGGCCTCGGCCAGGGCGCGCTCGATCGGTTCATCCCATCGGTGGAAGGCGAGATCGAATTTCCCCCAGTGCACCGGAAAGAAATGGGACGCGCCGAGGTCGATGCTCGCCTGTACCGATTGTTCCGGCGTCATGTGGATCTGCGCCCAGGTGGCGTCGTAGGCGCCGTTCTCGATGAAGGCGACGTCAAACGGTCCGAGCCGCTCACCGATTTCGGTGAAACCGTCGAAGTACCCGCTGTCGCCGCTGTAGAACACCGATAATTGCGGAGATCGCACCACCCAGCCGCCCCAGAGCGTGGTGTTGCGGTTGGTCAAGGCGCGACCGCTGAAATGGCGTGACGGGGTCAGCGTGAACCGCACATCTCCCAGGTCGTGGTGCTCGTACCAATCCAGTTCCACGACCTGCCGCGGGTCGATGCCCCAGCGCGCAAAGTGCGCCCCGACGCCCAGCGGCACGAGGAACTGGCCCACACGCGAAGCGAGTTCGCCGATGGCACGGTGGTCGAGGTGGTCGTAGTGGTCGTGCGAAATCAACACCGCGTCCACCGGGGGCAGCTCATCGATGCACGGCGTGTGCACCATGGGAAACTGGTGCACGGTCATCGGCACGGGCGACGCGTCGTAAAACACCGGGTCGATCAACACAGCGCGGTCGGCGGTGCGCAACAGCACGGTCGAGTGCCCGAGCCAGGCGGCGTGGCCGTTGGCCAGTGTGTGCGCCTGCAGTGGCACGGAGGGGATTGGGGCGGGCGGGCGCTTGCCCTCGGGCGGGAAGAAAAAATCCATCGTCGACCGGTCGGGGTCGACCGCACCACGGGTGGCAAGCGTGGTCTCGACGTTGTTGTGAAAGCGCCCGTCGGCGTAGTTCGGTGAGGCGTTCAGTCTCGGGTTCGAATCGCCCTGCCCTCCCGCTCCGAAGGTCGGTGCGAGGAACAGAAAGGCCGTGATGCCGATGGCCAGCAGCACCACCAGCGCGATCAGCGCCAGCCCGATTTTCAGCAGCACACGCAGCACGGGGACTCAGTCTCTCGCCGGGCCGGCCGGGTTGGGGTCGACGCGCGTGGCCGAGTCTGCAGCGGCGGCCGCCACGCGGCGCACGTCGGCCTCGTCGAGTGTATCGGGTCGGTTGTCGAGCCCCGGGATGTGCACCATGACCTGCTTGCGCGCGAAGGGAATCCCGGCTTCGTCGAAGGCCTGCTGCACCCGCACGTACACCTCCTTGCGGATCATGAACTGACGGCCGGGCTTCGCCATGAACTTGCCACGCACCACG
>JBCCUP010000155.1 GCA_039196715.1 Pseudomonadota bacterium | reverse complement strand
TGGCACGTGCGTTTCACGCTCTGGCTGACCCGGGGGATACCGCTTCCCGGTTAACCTGTTTGGGTTACGGTACCACCGGGTAGCGCAAAATGACACATTCGCAAGCCTTTTTTTTCAGGTAATTCAGTCAATTATTTGGCATCTCTGTACCAAATCCCTCATGTAATACGTGAGAACTTTCCACATTGTGGAATGTAATTCCAAAATATATTGCACGCTGCGTGGCCGCCCAGTAGGCTTGTCGGATCGGGCGGCCGCTTGCAGGTGCACGGCGGCGTGCCCCCCTGTCATTCGCCGGGCAGCGCGTGCGCGTGCCGGCCACACCAGAGAGACCGTAGCCATGTCAGAACGTGTCACCGTCGCCGGACTGCAAATCGCCAAGCCCCTCTACGACCTCGTCGACACCGAGGTGCTCGCCGGACTCGCCATCGACAGCGCGCAGTTCTGGTCGGGTTTCGCGACGATCGTCGCCGAGCTCGGCCCGCGCCGGGCAGCCCTGCTCGCAAAACGCGACACCTTGCAGGAGCAGATCGACGCCTGGTACCGCGAGCGCCAAGGCGAGGTGCCGTCCTTCGACGACACCCACGCCTTCCTCAGCGGCATTGGCTACCTGGCCGAGCGGCCGGACGCGGTGGCCGTGCGCACCGCGAACGTCGACAGCGAGATTGCCGACGTGGCGGGGCCACAATTGGTGGTTCCGGTGTCCAATGCCCGCTTCGCGCTGAACGCGGCCAACGCACGCTGGGGCAGCCTCTACGACGCCCTCTACGGCACCGACGCGATTGACGAGGACGACGGCAAAGGGCGCGCTGGCGGCTACAACCCCCAGCGCGGGGCGGCTGTGGTCGCCGAGGCCGCTGCCTTCCTCGACCGGGCGCTGCCGCTCGCCGACGGCAGCCATGCCGCGGCCACGGGCTACCGAATTGAAGCGGGCGAGGTGGTTGTCACGACCGCGGACCGCGGCGACCAGGCACTCGCTCGACCCGCTCAGTGGATCGGACACGCCGGTGACGGCGAGCCGCACAGCCTGGTGTTCGTCAACAACGGGCTGCACGTGGTGCTGCAGTTCGACCGCGAGCACCCGATCGGCTCGGCCTCGCCGAGTGGGCTGAAAGACGTCATGGTCGAGTCGGCGCTGACGGTCATTCAGGACTGCGAAGATTCGGTGGCGGCGGTCGACGCCGAGGACAAAGTCGGCGTCTACCGGAATTGGCTCGGCCTGATGAAAGGCGACCTCGAACAGAGCCTCGAGAAGGGCGGCAAGACCATCGTCCGTCGCTTGAACGATGACTTGCGTTTCACCGGGCGCGACGGCGGCGAGCTCGTGCTCAAGGGCCGCTCATTGATGCTGGTGCGCAATGTCGGCTTGTTGATGCCAACCGACGCGGTGCTGGACGGCGACGGCAACCCGGTCTCGGAGTGCTTCATGGACGCGTTGGTCACCTCCGCCTGTGCCGTGCACGACCTGAACAAGGGCGGGCAGGGCACCTGCAACAGCCGCAGCGGCAGCGTCTACATCGTCGAGCCGAAGATGCACGGGCCCGAAGAGGTCGCCCTGATCAACGCCCTGTTCGGGCAGGTCGAGCGGGTTCTGGGCCTTGCGGCCCACACCCTCAAGGTTGGGGTGATGGACGAGGAACGCCGCACGACGGTGAACCTCGGCGCCTGCATCGAGCAGGTTGCCGATCGCCTGGTGTTCATCAACACCGGCTTCCTCGACCGCACCGGCGACGAGATCCACACGCTGATGGAACTCGGTCCGGTTCTGCCCAAAGCCGACATCAAAGGCGAGCCCTGGATTGCTGCGTACGAAGCGAACAACGTCGACGTCGGGCTGCGTTCGGGCTTGCGCGGACGCGCGCAGATCGGCAAAGGCATGTGGGCCATGCCCGACGCCATGCGCGCGATGCTCGACACCAAGCAGAACCACCCCGAGGCCGGCGCCAACTGCGCTTGGGTACCGTCGCCCACCGCGGCCACGCTGCACGCGACGCACTACCACAGTGTGTCGGTGCACAGTGTGCAGGACGCCATCGCCGACCGTGAACCGGCAGCGCTCGCGGACATCATGACCCTGCCACTGCTCGGCGGGCGCAACCTCAGCGACGAGGAGATCCGATCGGAGATCGACAACAACTGCCAGGGCATCCTCGGCTACGTCGTGCGTTGGGTCGACCAGGGCGTCGGGTGCTCGAAGGTGCCCGACATCCACAACATCGAACTCATGGAAGACCGTGCCACGCTGCGCATTTCCAGTCAGCACCTCGCCAACTGGTTGCGGCACGGTGTGATCACCACGGAGCAGGTCGAGGAAGCGCTGCAGCGCATGGCCGGGGTGGTTGACGGGCAAAACGACAGCGACCCGCTCTACGAGCCGATGGCCGGCCACTTCGACACCAGTATCGCCTACGCCGCGGCCCACGACCTGATCTTCAAGGGCTGTGAGCAGCCGAGCGGTTACACCGAGCCGCTGTTGCATGCGCGCCGCGCCGAGAAGAAAGCGCAAGCCCGGTCTGCGGGCTGAGCTGCGTCGCTGTGGCGGTTGCCAGTGTCGAGGCATCGAATGGCGGCACGGTTCAGTCACTGAGCCGGGCCTTCGGGCTGCTCTCGCGGCTGGGCGAGATGCCCGCCGGGTTGAGCCTCGCCGAGCTCGCCGCCGACACGGGCCTCGCGCCCTCGACCGCGCACCGCTTGCTCAACAGCATGCGTGCGCTCGGCTTCGTCGACCTCGACGAGGTCACCGGCCTCTGGAGCGTCGGGTTGCAGGCGTTCACCGTCGGCACCGCCTACCTCAACCGCCGTGACTTCATCTCCGAGGCGCGGCCGGTGCTGAAGTCGCTCGTGGCCGAGACCGGCGAAACCGCAAACCTGGCCGTGCTGCACGGCGGGCGCCATGTGTTTGTTGCGCAGGTCGAGTGTCAGCAAGTGATGCGGATGGTGGCGCAGCTCGGCAAGCCGGGGGCCTCGCACGCCTCGG
>JBCCUP010000154.1 GCA_039196715.1 Pseudomonadota bacterium | reverse complement strand
GCTCGACCAGAACCCGTCGACCGAAGGGTGTCAATCGGGCATTCTTGTGGGTGTTCATCCGGGCCTCTTTGGTGTGTTGGACGTAGACACCCAACAGCATCGAGCAAGGGGCTCGGATGAACAACCTACTGAAAGATCACATCTAGCTGCAGACCAGTGACGGTGGGTTGGCCGTCGGCACTCTGCTCGACCACGGCACCCTGGGGAGCGCTCCGCCGAGCGAAGCCCCGGTGCGCATACCAAGCCCGACACCCCTACCTGTCGACGCGTACGCCACCGGCGCGTAGTTCAACTTGCAATACGGCATAGCGGGCGCGCTACACGACAGCTGATCAGTCTGAATGCTCACGCGGTGCGAACCGCGGTGCACTCACGCCGACGACAGCACGTCTTCCAGAGCAACCGCGAGGGCGAGGAGGTGCGCGTCAGCGCGTTTGGGCCCGATCAACTGGACCCCACACGGCATGCCGTCGGGGGTGCGGGCGACCGGCAGCGCCAACGCTGGCAAATGCAAGCACGGTGTCAGTTCGATGGGTGTCCAGTCCTCGTGGATGTCCTGCGCCTCGGCGTCGGCCCCGAAAGGCAGCTGCGTTGAGGTGGGCCACACCATGACATCGCAGTGCGCGAAGAACGTCTGCACCGTGTGCACACACCGGTCGCGCACGCGTGTCGCACGGCACAGCGCCTCGCTCGTCACCGCCCGCCCCCGGGCGAGTGCCGCGTGCAGCTCGGGCGAAAACCCGGACGGGTTGGCGTCGATCGCCTCTCCGTGCTTACACGCCACGCCGAAATCGCGCAGGGTCGCCTGCGCGGCATGCAGGCCCCTCAGGTCGGGTTCGGCGTCGCGCACCTCGGCCCCTTGCGCTGTCAGCAGCGGTCGCAAAGTCGACAGCGCGTGGACAACCGCGTCGCAGGTGCCGGCGCCGTCGGGGCTCATGCACCAGGCGACCCGCAGGCCGCACAGCGGGTTGCCAGACACCGGCGCCGACCGGGGCACGGTGTGCAGCGGCGCCGTGCGCGGCCCGCGCATGGCGTCGAACATCAACGCGAGGTCCCGCGCTGTGCGGGCCATCGGCCCAACGACATCTGTTCCCTCAAACGGGTCTGCTTTCGGCCAGTGCGGCACCACGCCAGGGGTGGGCCGCAGGCCGAAGAGCCCACACCAGGCCGCGGGCCCGCGAATCGATCCGGCAATGTCGCTGCCGTCCGCCAGGGCGACAAAGTGCGCCGCGAGCGCCGCCGCAGAGCCACCGGAGGAACTCGAGACCGTTTTGCTCGGGTCGAGCGGGTTGCGCGTGAGTCCGGCGACGGCGTTGTCGGTCTGACCGCCGTGCCGGCCGTGGCCGAGCTCGGGCATATTGGTCTTCCCCAACACGACCGCCCCGGCGTCTTCGAGGTTGGCCACGTGCATCGCGGTCTCATCGGCAATGACATGTGCATACGCCCGCGCCCCGCGCGTCCAGCGCAGACCCGCCACTGGCGCGCCGTCCTTGATGCCGACGGTGAGACCGAACAGCGGCCCGAGCGTGTCGCCGCGCGCCGCAGCGCGGTCCAAGGCCTCGGCGCGGTGGCGAGCGCGGTCGGCGTCGAGAGTGACAAAGGCGTTGATGGACGGTTCGCGCCGCGCGATCTCGTCGAGGTGCGCGTCCAGCACAGCCCGCACCGAGACCTCGCGGCGACGCATGCGGTCGACCTGCTCGCTGGCGCTGAGTCGGATGAGCTCGTTCACCTCAGGCCCTGAACAAGGCAAGTCTGACCCGACTTGTAAAACGGCGCGCACTCTGCGAGCCTTTGCGTATGACTGCCTGACTGTGCTGCAGCGCCCCGCGCTGCTCCCCGACCGGACCACCCCCGCACCGCGTGGGCGGCCGGCTTTCGCCTGCACATTCTGGATATCACCATGTCATCACTCTATCAATTGTCCGTTAGGCCGCTGACGCCGAGCGACTTTCCCGACCTCACCGCCGTGCTCGACGCGACGGGGCTCTTCCCGCCCGACTTGCTTGCACCGATGTATTCTGACGCAAGCGCCGACGCAGCAGAACCGTGTGTCTGGAGGGTGGTCTGCCTCGACACCCGCGTGGTCGGCTTCGCTTTTTCTCGCCACGAAACCTTCACCGAGGGCACCTGGAACCTGCTCGCAATCGCGGTACACCCCGACGCGCAGGGACGCGGCGCCGGGCGCGTGCTGTTGGCCGAGATCGAATCGGCTGTGCGCACGCACGACGCCCGATTGTTGATCATCGACACGGACGGCGGTGACGAGCACGCTGGCGCACGCGCTTTCTACAACGCGCAAGGCTACCGCCACGAAGCAACCATCGCCGACTACTGGGCCCCAGGCGCAGACAAGCTCACGTTCTGGAAGTCCCTCTCAGGTTGAACGGCTGAGCCGCCCCGCAGTACCTCAGCGCTGCGGGGCGGCGCACGGCCATCGTTCGCAGACCCGCGGCCGGTCAGGGTCGAACGCTGTAATCGATCTCGACGGGCGTCGGCCCTGTGGCCGGTCCGATCAGCTCGCGCATCTGCGCACGGAAGCGCTCAACCCTGTCGCGCCGCAGCATCCAACGGTGGAAGTCGCCGGGCGAGGTGTTGTGGTGCAACACCGACAGTGCGCCACCCGGTGCTTCGATGTCGCGACGAACCGGAAACTGCAGCCAGGTGGTTTGAAACTCGTCCGACAGCATCCAGTTCAGGTACAACTTCGCGGCGGCTTTGTTGCGTGCCTGAGACGGAATCGCGGCGGTCTGGAACCAGGTGAGAAAGAAGTCGTCGCGCGGAAAGGCAAACCGGGTCGGGCTGCCCGGAATCGGTTCGAACGGCCAGAAGGTGGTGAAGCTCGCCGCATACCAGCCGTTGTTGATGGCCACATACGGCATCGCGGTGCCCCGCACCCAGGTGGGCTCGGTGGCAACCAGTTGCTCGAGGTAGTCCCAGCCGTACCGTTCCTTCAGATGCCAGAACTGGTAGAGCACGGCATCGTCGTCGTGCGGGTAGGTC
>JBCCUP010000153.1 GCA_039196715.1 Pseudomonadota bacterium | reverse complement strand
GGAGATTTTCTCGACCGTGCCCCGCGTGTCGCCGATCTCGATGTACTCGGCCACCCGAAAGGCGTCGTCGGCGAGGAAGAAGAGGCCCGAGACGATGTCCTTGACCAGCGTCTGGGCGCCGAAACCGACCGCGAGGCCGACAACCGCGGAACCGGCGAGCAGCGGCGTGATGTTGATGCCGAGGCCGTCGAGGGCGACGAGCACCGCGACCAGCACCACCAGCGTCTTGGCTGTCACCTCGAAAATCGGCACCAGCGTCGCGGTGCGGGACAGCCCAACACCGCCCATGTCGCCGCCGCCGTCATCGTGCGCACCGTCCGCGCCACCGGTCTCCGCGGCCATGACCTTGCGCGCCGAAATGGTGATCACTTCCCAGACGGTGTACCCGATCAGCAGGGCAAACAGCAGCTCGTACAGGTTGCCGGCGGTTTGCACGCCAAACCCGGACTCGGCCATGCGCACCACGTCGAAGCTCCAGAACTTGGCGAGCAGATACAGCACGACACCGACCACGAACACGCGGCCGACCCGAAGCAACCCACGCTGCATCTGCACACGGGCCTTGGCTGCGGCCGGGCTCTCGTCCTCGGTGGCGCGCGTGCCCAGGGCGACGAACAGCGTGACGTTGCCATCGAGCGCCGGCCACAGCGCAATGACGAAAAAGGTCATGTACACCGCCGAGGTCGAGTAGACCGCGAGGTCAGTGGTGTTGAGGATGATCTCGACAAAGAGGTACTTCACCAGAATCAGCACCAGAGCGATCTTCGGCCAGTTGCCGGCAAAGGCGCTGTCGGACGCGTCCTCTTGACCGTCGATGAGGCGCGCGTTGCGCTTCTGGTTGTTGTTCAGCACATCGGTGAGCGTGGCGCGGTGGCGCCAGATGGTCAGCGCGACCATGGCGTAGAGCGACATGTTCATCAGGAAGCCGAAGGGCGCCAGGTTGTCGATACCGCCCAGTTCGTCAAAGCCGATGGTCTGGAAGAGGTAATAGATGTTGTGCAGGCCGACGACGTAGCCCGCGAGCAGTGCGAAATCCCGCGTGATCCGGAACGCGCGCTCGTCGTCGGTGGGGCAGAAGCGCAAGCCCGTCTGTCCAGGCGCAAAGACGAAATGGCAAAACACACTGCCCATCCACCAGGCGCCGAGCGTGACAATGACGGCATAGCCGAGTTGATGAGCGACACCCGGCCACGGGACAAACACCGTGAACCCGAGGTAAGCCACGAGAAAGAACGCAATCACTTCCAGCACGTCAATGGCGAGCCGGGAGTACACGATGCGCAACACGGCCCAGAGGGTGTAACCCGTCTCTTCAACCAGTGCCGCTCGTTTGCGCCGAAACAATCGCTCGACACCACGCTGTGCCACGACGCCCATCGCCAGGAAAGCCACGAGCGCTGCCCACCACGTGCCAGTACCGAAGTCGGACACCGCCTGCTGCAGTGCGGCGCTGAAGCGCGACAGAAAATCGGGAACACGGTCCAGGTTGGTCAGGTTGCTGCGCGCGTTGTCCACGTACACGCGCAACCCGTCGGTCAGGGCCTGCATCGCCGTGCGGGTCTCCGGCGCGGCGGCGTTCTGTTCAGCCACGGCGTCGAGCCGCTCGATCAGCAACTGACGCACCGCATCGTCGTTCAGTTGGGACACCATATCCCGGACAGCCGCCTTGCTCTCGGGTGCACCCAACGCGATGCTGTCCCGCACGGATTCAGCGTCGGCCGCCGGCAACCCGGGCACCGTGCCCTCGGCGTGGACCACCCCGACACAGAGCATCAGCCCGCAGAGCACCGCGAACACAAGGTGACCGAAACGTTGCCCTGACATGGGGCCTCCTCTGTATAGGTACCATGGGACGTCGCGCCGGAGTGTAACGCAGGACGGCTGACGGAAAACCACACCGCGGACGCGAACCGTCGGGGCGAATCGCGCGATCAGTCCCGCACTACGATCAACCTCGCAGGCCGAACCGCACCCGGGCGCAATCGCTCAACGGGACAATGCAAGCAGGTAACCCTTGCCACGCACGGTTTTCAGATGGTGCTCTGCCTGGTCGCCGAGTTGTTTGCGGATCTGCGACACCGTGACGTCCACAAAGCGGTTCTGACCGTCGTAGGGCAGCTTGCGCAAGGACTGAAAAATGGCCTCGCGGCTGAGCACCTGACCTGCATTTTCAGCCAGCAACACGAGCAGGTCATACTCGGGCGTGCTGAGCTCAAGCGTGCGCCCGTCGAATTCGGCCACGCGGCTGGACAGGTTGATGGTCAGGCCACCTGCTGACAGCAACGCCGGGCTGGGCGCCGCTGACGCTGCGGGTGGCAGGTTGCGCGTCACCGCCGGGGCACGCAGCCGGGCCCGAATCCGCGCGAGCAGCACCCGCGGTTCGACGGGTTTGAGGATGAAATCGTCCGCACCGACCTCAAGACCGACCACGTGGTCGATGTCGTCACCCGAGGCCGTCAGCATGAGCACCGGGCCGAAGAACCGGTGGCGGATTTCGCGGCACACCGAGATGCCGTCGAGACCTGGCAACTTGAGGTCCAGGATCACCAGGTCAAAGTCACCGCACACGATGCGGTCCACCGCGTCGGCGCCGTCTGAGCACACGTCGACGTCAAAGCCGTTCTTCTCGAGGTAGCGCCGGATCAGCTGCTGCAACTCGAGGTCATCCTCCACCAGCATCAGTCGCGGGTGTGCTGTCTGTTCAGCCACGCAGTTGTTCCCCTGCCCCACCGTGGCGCCTGCCGGCCGGGTGCCGCAGTGGCTCACCCATCGCCGCCGCCATCCTCTCCGTCACCTCCGTCGGATTCACCTTCTCCTCCCTCGCCTTCGCTGTCGCCTTCGTCGCCTTCGTCGCCCTCGTCACCCTCGTCGCCCTCGTCGCCTTCGTCGCCCTCGTCACCCTCGTCACCCTCGTCGCCCTCGTCGCCCTCGTCGCCCTCGTCGCCCTCGTCGCCCTCGTCGCCCTCGTCGCCCTCGTCGCCCTCGTCGCCCTCGTCGCCCTCGTCGC
>JBCCUP010000152.1 GCA_039196715.1 Pseudomonadota bacterium | reverse complement strand
GCGCGGGGCGCTGCAGCACAGTCAGGCAGTCATGCACACAGCCTCGCAGAGTGCTGGCTGGATGGCAAATTGTGTCGGGCTTGCCATGTTCAGGGCTCGGCGTGAACGAGCTCAACCGACTCAGCGCCAGCGAACAGGTCGAGCGCATGCGCCGCCGCGAGGTCTCGGTGCAGACTGTGCTGGAGGCACACCTCGACGAGATTGCGCGGCGCGAACCGACCATCAATGCCTTTGTCACGGTCGACGCCGACCGCGCGCGCTGCCGGGCCGAGGCCTTGGACCGCGCTGCTGCGCGCGGTGACACGCTCGGCCCCCTGTTCGGTCTGACTGTTGGGATCAAAGACGGTGCGCCAGTGGCGGGCCTGCGCTGGACACGCGGGTCGGAAGCCTACGCGGACGTTACCGCCGAGGTGACTGCACTGCACGTCGCCAACCTCGAAGACGCCGGGGCGATTGTGCTGGGCAAAACCAACTTGCCCGAGCTCGGACACGGGCGATACGGCGGTCAGACCGACAACGCCGTCGCCGGCCTGACGCGCAACCCGCTGGACCCGAGCAAGACGGTGTCGAGTTCGTCCGGTGGGTCTGCGGCGGCACTGGCTGCGCACTTTGTCGCCCTCGCAGACGGCAGCGACATCGCGGGCTCGATTCGCGGCCCGGCGGCCTGGTGTGGGCTCTACGGCCTGCGACCTACCCCCGGCGTGGTGCCGAACTGGCCGAAAGCGGACCCGTTCGAGGGCACGGATGTGGTCGGACCGATGGCACGCACAGCGCGGGACCTCGCGCTGATGTTTGATGCCATGCGCGGGCCGCGCATGGCGCCCCTGTACACCGTGCCTGCGCCGGTGTCGGTGTCAGAGAGCCCGTTTCAGGGCCTGCGGGTCGCCTGGTGCCTGAGGCCGGACGGCGCCGACACGAGTGAGGCGGTCACCGCTGCGCTGTCGCCCTTGCGCGCGCAGTTGACCCGACTCGGCGCCGTTGTACGCGACGCCGAACCCGACCTGCGGGGATTGCACGCCGCGCAGGCGACGCTCCGCGACGTTGGCGTGGTGGTCAAGCACGGTGAGGCGATAGACGCGAACCCGTCCGGGTTTTCGCCCGAACTGCACGCGGCACTCGCCCGGGGGCGTGAAGTGACAAGCGCGTCGCTCTGCCAGTCGACCCGCGTGCGCGACCGGTGTGTGCACACGGTGCATGCGTTTTTTGCCGACCACGACGTGATGGTGTGGCCCACATCGACGCGGATGCCGTTCGGAGCAGACGCCGAAGCAGAGGCCATCCACGAGGACTGGCGGCCGATCGAGCTGACGCCGTGCTTGCACTTGCCGGCGTTGGCCGTGCCGGTTGGCCGCACCCCCGACGGCATGCCCTGCGGTGTACAGTTGATCGGCCCGCTCCGCGCGGACGCCCGCCTGCTGGCACTCGCTACTGCACTTGAGGCCGCATTGGTGCCGGCTTGACGGCGTGTGCCTGCGAACCAGACCGCGTCAGTTGGCGTACAGCGCGCCCGCCATGCCTGTCTGCAGGTCAAACAACGAGCCGGTCGCGTACTCGTCGGCGGGCTTGGGTGTCGGGCTTGGAATGCGTACAGGGGCTTCGCAGACACGCGCGGTGTGCGTGATCTCGCCGCGAAGGATGCGTTCGTTGAAGTCGTCCCAGTTGAAGCTGTGGAAGACCGGAAAGGCGTCGACGGCAACGTAGTTGAACAGCAACAGCGGGCGGTTGACGGCGGATCGGTTGGCCGTTGAGGCGTGCAGCGTGCGGACATGGTGTACCGAAATCGAGCCCGCGGTTGCCGTGAGAGGCACCGCGCGCTGGATCTCGTCGCGGATGTCCTCGGCGTTGACGCCACCGACGAAGTAGCCATTGTGGTGGTGGTCGTGTACGGCGCCGGTGTGTGACCCTGGAACCACCATCAATGGGCCGCTTTCGAGCGTACAGTCTTCAAGCAGGATGCCGACAGCCAACATGTCGTCGTTGGTCTGTGGGTAGAACGCCCAGTCCTGGTGCCATTCCACGGCGGCGCCGCCGCTCGGCGGCTTGAAGTTCAGCTTGCCGTGGTCGAAACGCACGCTGCCCCCGAGCAGCACCTGGACGAGGTCGAGCAGCGCGGGCAGTCGCATGGCCTCATCGAAGCAACTCGCAAAGGCTTCGGGGGACGCAATACGACGAAGTTGCGGCACGCCGTCGGCGTTTTCGAAGGTGTCGAGCAGCTCGTGGTCGAGCGTGCCTGCTGCGACGCGGTCGATCGCCGAGCGGGTTTCTTGTTGCAGGCGCGCGAGCAACGTGGGCGGGATGATATCCTCAACCACCAGGTAGGCGTCGGTGTCGTATTGGACTTTCAGTGCGCGGACGCGTTCGTTCACGGTCTCATTCCCGGTGGTGCACGCCCGAAAGCAGCGCGTGGAATCCACGCGCACTGACACGGCGGGCGGGCAGGGCTTGCACTCTACGCGCAGCGCGCAGCAATGCAATCCTGTCAGCGCCGTACCACGGCGCAAACAGACACGCGAGGCTCGCGCACTGCGCCGGCGGCGCGGGTGATTGACGTGTGCCCAACAGGGCGACCTTGGGCAGCGGAGTTCAGCGCGGCCGAACGGCCAGTGCGTCAGTGTGCGCGGTCGGGGTCGGGCGCTGCCGGGTAGGTGGCCGGTTGGTCGTTTTCGCGGATGACGACTTTGCCCAGCACGGAGCGGACGGTGGGGGTGCCAAGCGACGGGGTGAGGATGGGCATGTCGCCATCGTAGTCACGCAGCATCTCTATGAAGTCTGACACGGTCATCAAGGGTGTGCTCCAGTGCCACGTGCCCTCACTGGCACGTGCGTTTCACGCTCTGGCTGACCCGGGGAATAACACGTCCCGGTTAACCTGTTCGGGTCACGTTACCACCGGGTTGCGCAAAATGACACATTCGCAAGCACTTTTTTTCAAGTAATTCAGTCAATTATTTGGCATCTCTGTACCAAATCCCTCAAGTACTACGTGAGCAGATTCCATATTGTGGAATGTATTTCCAAAATATATTGCACCCGGTTCAACCGCCCAGTAGGCTTGGTGCTTCGG
>JBCCUP010000151.1 GCA_039196715.1 Pseudomonadota bacterium | reverse complement strand
TGGAACGCGCCGCACAAGATCCGGAATGCTAGAGCAAACTTGCGAGCACGGCAAGTCACTGGGTGCGCTTCACCCCGCGACACCCACCAGCTGGACACCGATTTGCATGGCGAATCGGAACGGCACGCCGCGTGGCCCCAGGCTGGCGCAGCGGTGGTGCTCAACCGAGACCAGCTGTCCTCAGGGGGACAAGAACGATGACAGACCTGACCACCTCCGTGACCTGGCCCGGGCGCACACTGCACCGTGCGGCCTGCGCTGCTGCCGTGGTACTGACGCTTGGCGCACCCGCGCTGCAGGCCGAGGATGCGGGTTCTTTCGACACCGGGTGGTATGGCGGTCTGGGCCTCGGCACAAGTGATCTCGATCCGGACGGCGGTACCTCGGGCTGGGGTGTGTCGGACGGCAGCGACGACGGCTGGCGGGTCTTCATCGGCAGACACCTGACACCGCGGGTGCGGGTAGAACTGAACTACACCGACCTCGGCGCAGCGTCTCTGCTGCACAGTAACCCGGCGATCAACGTCGCGGTGCCCGACGCCCACGTCGACTACAGCGCGGTCGGCGTGAACGCCGATTGGCTGGCGCGGCCCGCTGAAAGCCGGTGGAACCTGTTCGCGCGCGGTGGCCTCGCGGCCATTGACAACGACGCCAGTGACGCGGCCATCCAGATCGACCGCGACGACGACGTCTCGCTGGCCGTTGGTGCCGGCGCGCAGTGGCGCGGCAACGGCCGCTGGCTCGCCCAGGTGGTTTACGAACGGCTCTCTAGCGACGCCGAGTGGCTCGGGGTATCGGTGGGCGCCTACCTGCGTGGTCGTCACCGCAGTGTGGACGCCGGACCTGCGGTTGACACGTCCACCGCCGTCGCCACGCCGACGCCGGCACTGATCAGCTCGCCGGCCGCCCCTGAACCCGACTACTCCTGCCGCGTGGTGCGCCGCGTGGTCAAGGGCCTCGACTTCGCGTCCGAGAGCGCCGAACTCGACGCCGACGCACAAGCCTTGCTCGACCGCGTGGGTGCGGCGCTGGGCCGTATCCCGGACTTGATCGTCGAAGTTGTCGGTCACACTGACAGCTGGGGCAGTGCCGAGTACAACCAGGGCCTCTCCGAGCGACGCGCCCAGGCGGTCGCCGACTACCTCAGCGGCTTGCCCGGCTTCATGACCACCCTGTCCGTGCGCGGCGCGGGTGAAGCCGAGCCGGTGGCCGACAACGCGTCTGCCGAGGGCCGCGCCCTGAACCGCCGCATCGAGCTGTTGCTCGACAACCGCCTCGTCTGCCAGAACTGAGCCGGGTGCCGGCGTGCCATCGCGCGCCGGTGCTAGACTACGCGGGTCGGCGCACCGCCTGCCCGGGTGGCGAAATTGGTAGACGCAAGGGACTTAAAATCCCTCGGTGGCAACACCGTGCCGGTTCGACCCCGGCCCCGGGCACCACTCGGCGACACAATACAGGCCCCGTTCCGGGGCTTTTTTTGTGGCGGCAGCTCAGTTGGCACACGCGGTGTGCCCCGGTGCCGCTTCGACCGGTAGACGCCATTGCTGTCTGTCTCTGTCGCACCGTGCCATCCCAGGTTGCCTTGATCGGCAAACATCTTGCGACGTCCCGGATGGAAACGGACCTTGCCAACGGAGGGCATCACCGTGGAATCGACCACACCGGACAGGCGTGCGGCGAAGGGCATCAAGCCCCAGCTCGTGCGCGCCTTGATCGCGAAGCTGCACGACCTGCAAGCGGAAAACGCCGCCTTGCGCCATGAGATCGCCGAACTCGCTCGGTCGTCCGGCGCCCGTCGCGACCCGCAACCGCCTGCGCGCAAAACCACCGCACGCACCCAGGCCGTGCGGGCACAGCTCTTTGCCGACCTGGACGCGGGCAAGCTGACGAAACTGGGGCGCGCGACCTTGAAAGCGCGCTACCGCGTCGGTGACAGCACAGCAGCCTACTTGCAGGGCGAGGCGGTTGCCGCCGGCAAGGCCACGCGTTCGCCGTCGGGTCGGATCACCTTGCCCAGCGGGACCGGCGCCAGCGCCTGAAGCAGCCGGCGACGGCGTGCGCGGCTGTGGGCGTAAAACCACACCGGCTCGCGCGACACCGCCACGGGTGGCCGCCGCGCCGTGCCCGTCCACCCGATGCCGCTCCAGCGCCCCGCCCGACCTCACGCAGAGCGCCGCCGGCAGCACGACCGGGCACCAGAGTTGTCCTGGAGTCCGCTTGCACGGCACCGGCGGTGTGACCTGGTTCACACAAGAATGTCCAACTCCCTCCGTATACTGAGTGGCACCTGACACGTGCGTCACCAGCGTGCGGCTGGCCCCGTAGGCTGTGTAGCCGGGTAAATCGCGTGTGGTCGACACCCGGTGTCAGGCGCGGGTTGCATGGCGTTTCATCCAAGTTTCCGAAGGCGTGTGGCGTGGACGTTGGCACCCACTGACCGGGGGACGAAACGACCTGTCAGTGGACGGGGGCAGGCACCGTTGTTGGCAACGCTGTCTCGAACACCGGTATCGGGGTCGCAGTGATGCACGCAGCTCCACACGGTGCACCGGACACGGTCGCGCACGTCGAATAAGACAACCACGAGGGTTGAACGCAGGCGCATGAGGGGCACGAGCGCGAGAGCCGAACACATCGACATCGCCAAGGGCATTTCGATTGTGTTAGTGGCGATGTTTCACAGTCCGCTTGAATACTATTTCAACGCGGTGGTCGAGCCGATGGCGTTGTTTCGCTTGCCGCTCTTCTTTGTGTTGTCTGGCGTCTTTTTTTCCTGGCGGGCGGATGCCGGCACCTTCCTGCGCAAGAAGGCCGATGCCTTGTTGAAACCCTACGCCGTGGTGTTGGGGGGGCTGCTTCTGTGGCACTGGGTGGGTGGCGGCGACGAGATCGGTCGCCGGTTCTGGGGCATTCTCTACGGCAACGGCGACACCATCGCGTGGGTACCGATGTGGTTCCTCACCCACCTCTTTTCGGTATACGCCGTGGCCTTTTTCGTGTGCAGGATCACACCGCTCCGCGTGGGGTGGGCACCTGGGGTCGGACTTCTGCTTTGCCTGATTGTGGTGGCCGCCTTCGGTATCGGGGCACTCTACGGCGCGGAGATCACGGTGTTTGGCCGTGTCACCGTGGTGCCTGGATTGCCGTTCTCACTCGATTTGGTGGTGATCACAGGGTCGCTTTTTATTATCAGGCCCCGGCGGAAGGTCCCCCAAAGGAAATAAAACCCCCAAGCGGGTGCGGGCGGGTGTGGCGGGGCGGTGTTCTGGGGGGGG
>JBCCUP010000150.1 GCA_039196715.1 Pseudomonadota bacterium | reverse complement strand
CCTCGCCGAAGCCTACAACGTGCCGATCTGTCCGCATTTCCTGATGGAGCTGCACGTCAGCCTGTGCTGCGCCGTCACCAACGCGCCGTGGCTGGAATACATCCCGCAACTCGATGCGATCACGGGGTCGCGCCTGCGGATCGAAAACGGTTTTGCCGTTGCACCGAGCGAGCCTGGCCTCGGTATCGATTGGGATTGGGACGCGATTGCCGCGCACACCGCCGCCGGGCCGGTGGTGGTCGATCGCTGAGCGTGCGCGCCTTTCTCGCCCTGCTGCCTGACGCCGACACCGCCCTCGACATCGACCGGTGGCGCGCGCTCTGCTGGCGCAACCTGCCGGGGGCGGTGGCGGTGCAGAACCTCCACGTCACCTTGGTGTTCCTTGGCGACATCGACGAGGAACAGCAGGCCCGCCTGGCGACGCAGCTTGACGCTGTGGTCGCTGCCCCGATCAGCCTGCGCCTGAGTTCGGTTGGCTACCAGGTCGACCAGCGGATGCTTTGGCTCGAACCGTCTTCCAACGACGCTGGCCGCCCCGCTCTGGATGCGTTGGTCGACGCGCTACGGCACGCGTGCGCGCGCACCGGCATTGCGGTGGATAAAGGCCGGTACCGGCCTCACCTGACGCTGGCGCGCCGGCTCGCGACGCCCGCGCCGTCGCCGATCGTCGATCCGGCGTTTCACCTGAAGTCGGACGCCGTGTGTCTGATGGGGTCGCGCCTGACACCGGCGGGCCCGGTCTACCGGGTGGTGCGCGAATGGCCGCTCTCAGCGGTGTCGGACTGACAGGGTCAAACCGCTGACGCCAGCGACTATACTCAGGGCTGACTATCAGGCGGAGTGGCAGAGCGTGTCAGGCGGAATGAAACGGGTTCGGGTACAGCGGCGGGCCAGCCGCGGCTGGGCGGCGCTGGCAGGGCTGCTCGCGGCGCTTTTCGTGGTGATGAGTGGGCCGGTGCGCGCCGATTCGGCAGCGGTCATCGAGGCCGGCACGCGCGATACCCTGGCGCAGTTCAAGGCCGATGTCACTGGCGGTGCCAGCTTCCTCGCGAAGGCGGCCGGCGTGCTGGTTTTCCCCAAGGTCATCAAGGGGGGCTTTGGCATCGGCGGTGAATACGGCGAGGGCGCGCTGCAGGTGGGTGGCAAGACCGTGCAGTACTACAGCACGGCCTCGGCGTCCGTTGGCCTGCAGTTCGGCGTGCAGTCCAAGTCGCTGGTGGTGGTCTTCAAGACCGCAGAGGCGCTGTCGCAGTTTCGCGCCAGCGACGGCTGGAAAGCCGGTGTTGACGGTTCGATCGCGCTGGCCAAGTGGGGTGTCGGCGAGGACATCAACACGCTCGAGGAGCAGTCGCCGGTGATCGGATTCGTGATCGGCAACAAGGGGTTCATGTACAACCTCACGATCGAAGGGTCGAAGTTCACCAAGATCGACCGCTGATCAGGACAGGAAGACGGCACCATGAAACGCTCCGCCATCAACGCTCACCTGCGCGCCGGCGACGAGTACATCCGCTCGTTCGGCTATGTGCTGCCACCGTTCGCCTACCTCTCACCCGCGGAGCTCAAGGGCTGTATCGCCGATCGTCCGGCCCTGCGCGACGCCCGGCTGGGCTGGGATCTCACCGACTACGGCGAGGGCAACTTCGACGACATGGGCCTGTTTCTGTTCACGGTGCGCAACGGCAGCCTGGCCGACCTTCGGGCGGGTCAGGGCATGTGTTACGCCGAGAAGATCATGATCTCGCGGCACGACCAGCTGTCGCCGATGCACCGGCACATCGTCAAGGCCGAAGACATCATCAACCGCGGTGGTGCCAAGCTTGCCATCAGGATGTTCGAGTCTGATGCCGAGGGGCACATTGACCGCAACCGCGCCGTCACCGTGCAGGTGGACGGGCGCGTCCACACCCAGGGGCCTGGCGAGGTGCTGGAGCTGTCGCCGGGTGAGAGCGTCACGCTGATGCCGGGCAACTGGCACGCGTTCTGGGGTGAGGGCGGTGACGTGCTGATCGGCGAGGTGTCGACGGTGAACGACGACCTCACGGACAACGTTTTCGAACAACCCATCTCCCGCTTCGGCACCGTCGAGGAAGACGAAGAGCCGGTTTGGTTGATGGTGTCCGACTACGACACCTGGCTCTGATGGCCGGCGGCTGGTCCCGGGACGGCGCGGTCCAGGAACAGATCGACGCCAGCGTCGAGGACGCCGTGGCACGCGCGCGACGCCAGCTGCCGCGCGGCGAGAGCGCGTCGCTGTGCGACGACTGCGAGGCCGAGATTCCCGAAGCGCGAAGGCGCGCGGTACCAGGTGTGCGACTGTGCGTGCCCTGTCAGGAGGTCGCCGATGCGGCCTCGCAGGCACGCGCGGGCTACAACCGCCGCGGTAGTAAAGACAGCCAATTGCGTTGAGTGCGCGCCGTATCCGTGCGGCACGCGTGACCCCGAGGGCGCCATGACCGACGACAACCTGCGAGACACCTACCTGCGCGACGGCGTTGCCGTGGTCGAGGGCCTTATCGACGCCGACACGCTCGCCTCGGTGCGTCAGGTCACCGATGCGTTGATCGACGCGTCCCGCGATGTCGAACACAGCGACGCGCGCTTTGACCTCGACACCGGCCATTCCTCAGCCACGCCGCGTCTGACCCGGATCAAGCTGCCCCACACGCAGCACGCGGTCTACCACGACCTCTTGCACAGCGACGCCCTGTACAACCTGTTGACTCGGCTGCTCGGCACCGCCGATGTCCGCCTGCACACCAGCAAGCTCAATTGCAAGGCGCCCGGCGGTGGCCGCGCCGTGGAGTGGCACCAGGACTGGGCGTTCTACCCGCACACCAACGACAACCTGCTGGCGTTGGGCATCTGGCTCGACGACGTCACCGAAGACAACGGCCCGCTGCTCGCGATTCCCGGCAGCCACCGTGGGCCGGTGCTCGACCACACCCGTGACGGCGTGTTTGTCGGCGCCATCGACCCCGCCGACCCCGGCTTCGCCGCGCGCGAGGCGCGCACGCTCACGGGCCCTGCCGGCAGCGCCAGCGTGCACCATGCGCGCACCTTGCACGGGTCCGCACCGAACCACTCGTCATCTGCACGGCGGGTGTTGTTCTTCGAATGCTGCGCCGCCGACGCGTGGCCACTCGCGGGCATTGCCGGCCCCTACAACGGCTTGTCGCAGTCCGCGTTGCTCACCGACTTGCGCGCGCGCATGGTATTTGGCGAGCTGCCGTTGCGACCGCGGTTGGCCGATGTGCCGGTGGCAATGCCGTTGCCGCCGCCCCCGGACGACGGATCGATCTTCGCGGTGCAGCAGAGCGGGGGTGCCGCGAGTGCCTTCAACGCCCTGAACTGACGGGCGGATAGCGGGTCCCTAACGCCGAGGCGACGCGTTTGCCTCGCCACCGCCGGAT
>JBCCUP010000149.1 GCA_039196715.1 Pseudomonadota bacterium | reverse complement strand
CGGCTCATCTCATCCTGGGGCTGTAGCCGGTCCCAAGGGTATGGCTGTTCGCCATTTAAAGAGGTACGCGAGCTGGGTTCAGAACGTCGTGAGACAGTTCGGTCCCTATCTGCCGTGGGCGTTGGAGATTTGAGGGAATCTGCTCCTAGTACGAGAGGACCGGAGTGGACGAACCCCTGGTGTTCCGGTTGTCACGCCAGTGGCATTGCCGGGTAGCTATGTTCGGATGGGATAACCGCTGAAAGCATCTAAGCGGGAAGCCTCTCCCAAGATAAGATCTCCCTGGGCTCTTGAAGCCCCTGAAGGACCCTCGTAGACCACGAGGTTGATAGGCTGGGTGTGGAAGTTCGGTAACGGATGAAGCTAACCAGTACTAATTGTCCGTGCGGCTTGACCATATAACACCCAAACAGTTGGGTTGTACGTGCGACGCTTTGCATTACCCGCAGACATTCCGATCAATGGCACACGACAGAGAGCGTGTGCCGACAGTTTTCCTGGCGGCCATAGCGAACTGGTCCCACCCGATCCCATTTCGAACTCGGAAGTGAAACGGTTTTGCGCCGATGATAGTGTGGGGTCTCCCCATGTGAAAGTAGGTCACCGCCAGGTTTTATCCGAAGCCCCGGCCGCATCAGCCGGGGCTTTTTTTATGTCCGATTTTTAAACCGGCAGCCTCGAATCAGGCCTATATACTGAGGGGGGCGCTACGCCTACTGCGTGCCACGGGCGACGGTTCGATGATAGCGAGCCTGCGTTGTGGCGTAACGGCCCACCAACGTCAATGATTCGCACCGCTGGTGACGTCACCGCGCGGGCATCCGGTCCACACAACAGGAAGACACCGATGGCAGTACTCAGCTTTGTGCCGTTCACCTTGTTTTTGTTCTTGGCTTACAACGTGATGGTCTTTCTGGGCGGCATGCCGGAGCAGCTGGACAACAACCTGATGTCCGTGACACTGCCCTCGGGGTCCGAGTGGCAGATCAATGTCGGCGACGTGTTGATCATCATCGGAACAGTGATCCTGTTCGTCGAGCTGTTCAAGGCAACACGGACATCGCACAGCTCCATCGTGGACCATGTCCTCTCGATGATGGTGTTCGTTGCCTTCCTGGTGGAGTTCATTGTCGTGCAGGCGGCCGGGAACTCCGTGTTCTTCATCCTGCTGATGCTGTCGTTGGTCGACGTGGTCGCCGGGTTCACGGTGTCGATTGCGGCGGCACGGCGCGACTTCGGTATCAACCCCGACCTGCGCTGACGCGGCAGCGCAGGCGAGTTGCGAGCGGCTGCCCGCGGTATCAGCTGCTGTCGTAGTGAGCGCCTCTCACTCGCCAGAGGCGACAAAGGCCGGCAAGGTGTCCGGCAGCAACTCGCCCAGGTGTTTCTCAATCACCTTGCCGTTGCGGTCAAGTAGCACGCTGAACGGCAGGCTGCTCGACACGTTGCCGTAGTCGGCCATGGCAGCCTTGACGTCGGCGAAGCCGTGCGCGAAATCGAGTGAAACGGGGTGCTCGGCGAGAAAACGGGCAATGTTCTTCGGGTCGTCGTAGGCGACAGCGAGCACCCGCAACTCGTCGTCCGGGGTGTCACTCGCCAAGGTGCTCAACAACGGCAACTCCCGCAAGCACGGTGGGCACCACGTCGCCCAGAAATTGATCAGCACTTTGTCGGACGCGTAGTTGGCGCGCGTCACGGGTTCGCCGTCGAGACCGGTGAAGGCCCAGTCGTTCGTGGCGTCGCTCTGCCGCTGCCAGAGTGAGAAGCCCAGCCCCAGGCACAGCGCGAGGGCGATGGCGGCTGATTTGGTCAGGGTCGAGGTGGTCATCGGGCAGGTTCCGTTTACACGTTATTACACGGCCGCGGGCTTGAAGTGCACGGCCCACACGCCCATTGTGAGACCACGTCCGCGCTCAAAAGTATCCCCATGGCCCGTGGCTTTTTCATCACTTTTCTGCTGATGCCGATCATCGAGATCGCCCTTTTGATCCAGGTGGGCTCGCTGATCGGGGTGCTCTGGACGGTGTTGCTGATCGTGCTGACAGCGATTGTCGGCACGCTGCTGCTGCGTGCACAAGGCCTCAGCGTGCTGCTTCGCAGCCGCAGTGCCATGGCCGAGGGACGGATCCCGGCGAGTGAAATGGCCGAGGGCGTGGCGCTCGCGGTCGGCGGCGCCTTGCTGTTGACCCCGGGCTTCGTGACCGACGCGATCGGTTTCTGCCTGCTCGTGCCGACCACGCGTCGTGCGCTGGTGAGCTGGGTGTCCAAGCGGGTCGTGGTCCACACGGCGGCCGCTGGGCCGACGCCCGCAGGCACCCAAAACGGCCGCGGTCCCTCGCCGCATGCACCCATTGAGGGCGAATTCAGCCGCGACGACTGAATTTCGCCCCATTTGGGCTTGCTTTTGCCAATCTCGGCCCTATCATCAGCACTCCGAGACGGCGAGTGCTAACACCCGCCTGACCCCCATTTGTCTTTTAACCGATTTTTCGTGAGGAGAAGCCCATGAAAATCCGCCCTTTGCATGACCGCGTCGTCATCAAGCGTCTCGAAGAAGAGCGCACGAGCCCAGGTGGCATCGTGATCCCGGACAACGCCACAGAGAAGCCGATCCGCGGCGAAGTGCTCGCTGTAGGCAACGGCAAGGCCAACGACGCCGGCGACGTTCGCGCGCTGGACGTCAAGGTCGGCGATCAAGTGCTGTTCGGCAAGTACTCAGGCACCGAAGTCAAAGTCGACGGTGAAGAAGTGCTGGTGATGCGTGAAGACGACATCATGGGTGTCATCGAAGGCTAAATTGCCTCGAAACCGATTGAATTTAGAGGATTTTTTCCATGGCAGCTAAAGAAGTACGTTTTTCTGATGACGCCCGCACGCGCATGGCGCGCGGCGTCGACATCCTGGCCAATGCGGTCAAGGTCACCCTCGGCCCCAAGGGCCGCAACGTCGTGCTGGACAAGTCATTCGGCGCACCCGCCGTCACAAAGGACGGCGTGTCGGTGGCGAAGGAAGTCGAACTCGAGAACAAGTTCGAGAACATGGGCGCTCAGATGGTAAAGGAAGTCGCGTCCCAGACCTCCGACATCGCCGGTGACGGCACCACCACAGCCACCGTGCTGGCGCAGATCATCGTGCGTGAAGGCCTCAAAGCGGTCGCGGCAGGCCGCAACCCGATGGACCTCAAGCGTGGCCTGGACATGGCGTGCGGCGGCGCTGTGGCCGAACTGGCCAACATGAGCCAGCCCTGCAACGACGCCAAAGCCGTTGCCCAGGTCGGCACCATCTCTGCCAACTCCGACGAGTCCATCGGCGGCATCATCGCCGAGGCGATGGAGAAAGTCGGCAAGGAAGGCGTCATCACCGTTGAGGAAGGCAAGTCACTCGAGAACGAGCTCGACGTCGTCGAGGGCATGCAGTTCGACCGTGGCTACCTCTCGCCGTACTTCGTCAACAACCAGGAAAAAATGGCTGCAGAGCTCGAAGAGCCGTACATCCTGTTGCACGACAAGAAGATCTCCAACATCCGCGATCTGCTGCCGGTGCTCGAGTCGGT
>JBCCUP010000148.1 GCA_039196715.1 Pseudomonadota bacterium | reverse complement strand
GCCAGAAGAGCCCGATGTGGGAGCCGAGTGAGTGGGCTGAGGGCAGGTTCCTTAGTGCAGTCAACTCGTGACGTCGATAGGGTGTTGGCGTGCGGATAGCCCATCGGGGTCCGATGTTGGACGGCAACATCACACAGAGACCGAATACACGCTCGCAATCGACTTCGTGTTGATACATCCAAGCCTTGTCTTGCAAACGGGGAGGAGTCCATACACGCTTCCACAAGTGTCGGGAAATGCCCCATGCCCTGTGGGAGCTGCCGCCTCGCGCAGCGAGCGGCGGCGAATGTGCTGTTAAATCTACCGTTTTTGGCGTGTGATTTGATTGCAAGAGGGGTGAGCATCCACCGTTTGATGACGCCCCGCCATGCGCCGAGCATGCTTAACACCCTCCGCCCGTCTGCCGGGCGGCCGCACCGCCGTGTCCCGCGCGACGCGCTGGCTGTGCGCAATCGGGGTGGCTGCCGGGGTGGCCCTGTCGACATGGCACCCGCTGCAAGCGGCTGTCGAGTTCGACACCGAGGCGATTCCGGAGGGCTTTGCCGACCTCGCCGGCCCCCAGGAGGCCTTCGTGGACATCTGGTTCGGCGACGAGAAACGCCTCGCGACGCCGGCCATCTACGACCTGCAATCGCTGACGTTCGTCGAGCCCCAGGCGGTGCTCAGCGCCTTGGACGACCTGGCCACGCCCGACGCCGTCTTCGAGATCCTCTCAGGCCCGCTGCCGCTGAACGATGACCTCGCCTGTTTCGCGCCCAACTTCCCGAGCGGCTGTGGCCGACTCGAGCCGGCGGTCGCCGGCATCATTTTCAACGAGAGCCAGTTCCGCGTTGACGTCTTCGTCAACCCCGAGCTGCTGGTGGTGCGCGCTGCGCCGGTGCTGACCCGACTGCCGCGCCCACCGCGGCGAGAAACCGGTATCGCAAGCGTCTCCGGGGCGTTCGGCCGCAGCCGCAGCAGTGGCGAGAGCTACAACGCCGGCGTGTTCGGCAAGGGCACCTTCGGCGACGGCTACCTCGACTACTCCATTGGCGTCTCCGACGAGCACCCCCAGCCCCGCATCGAGACCGGCTCGTACAACTGGGAAACCGGTGAGCACCACGTCGAGGTCGGCCTGTTTCGCAGCCGCAGCTTCGGTCTGGTGAACAGCATCGATGTGATCGGCGGCCGAATCGCGAGCAGCCTGAACACGCGGCTCGACCTCGAACAGATCGCGGGCTCGCCCATTGCCCTCTTCCTGCAGCGCCGCTCGGTGGTGCAAATCCGGCGGGATGGCCGCCTGCTCAGCAGCAAGGCCTACCCCGCTGGCAACCAGTTGATCGACAGCCAGACCCTACCAGCTGGCGCCTACGAAATCGAGCTGACGATCATCGACCCGGTCAGTGGCGAGCGGCGCGAGAACCGATTCTTCGTCAAATCGAACGAGTTGCCGCCGGTCGGCGAGGACATCTACCACGTCGAGTTCGGGTGCACCTGGCAGAGCGAGACCAACACCCAGTTCCTGCCGAACTGCGACCGGCCGGCGATGGCCACGGCCTCGTACAGCCGCCGCATGACCGGCCACACCGCGCTGGCGGCCAACCTCGCGGCCAGCGGACACCGCGTGTTGCTCGGAGCCGGAGGCAATCTGATGTTGCCCCACCTCAAAGTCCGCGGCACGGCACACCTCGGCACCCGCGGCGAGCGCGGCCTGCAAATCCAGGCATCGACGACGATCGGCAGACTGACTGCCGCGGTCAACGCCTCACGGCTCTGGGATGACGCCGCCGCCCGCCGCCCGACCACCTTGCTGAGCGAGCCGTTCCGGGCCCTCGACGTGACGCTGAACTACAGCTGGCGCCGTCTGCAGCTCAGCGCGCGCTACAGCTTCAGCCACCTGCTGTTGAGCAACCGTCGCGTGCAGCTTTTCTCCCCGTCGGCGCGCATGAACCTCGGGCGCTTTCGCGGTTTCAACGTGTCCTGGTCGACCGAGGCGACCCACACGGACGGCTCGACCCAGGTGTTGATGTCGCTCTTGTGGCTTCGCAACCGCAAGGACTGGGACATCGCCGCCAACACCGGCGTGTCCGGCGAGAGGCCGCCAAGAGACGTCGGGCCCGACGTATTGGTGCAATCGACCTGGCGCGACAACGACCGCTGGCGCGACGACGTCACGGTGACGGCCAAGGCCGGCAAGAACCGCAGTACCACCACGGCCGGGCTCGACGCCGAGTACACCGGCCGTTGGGGCGAGTTCGGCGCACTCGGCACCTGGGGCCGCAGTGCCAGTGGCGAAACCGAAGTGACCCACGGGGGCTCGTTCTCTTTCGGTGCCGCCTACGACGACCAGCGACGCTGGCACCTCGGCGACACCGAACAGGGGTCGGCCGCGGTGGTGGTGGAACTGGATGGTGCACCGGTCGGCGAGACCTTCGACGTGGTGATCAACCGCGCCATCGTCGGCGAGGTGGCGATCGGTTCCGAACGCCTGTTCAGCCTGGCGCCCTACCGCCAGCACAGCATCGAGCTGCGCGCCAAGGACGACAAGATCATGGAGTACGACCAGCAGGCACGCGTCGTCACCCTGTTCCCCGGACACGTCTCGCGGCAGGTCTGGCGGGTCGCACCGGCCTATGTGCTGATCGCCTCGGTGGTCGACTTCGACGGCCAGATCATCGAATCCGCGCGCATCGAGGGGGGCATGAACCCCGCCATCGTCGACGACGGTGGTGTGTTCCAACTCGAGGTCATCCCAGGGTCGGCCTTGATATTCACGCTGCCCGACGGCGCGCAGTGCGTGTCGGTCGCACCCGAGCCCGAGACCGACGACTTCGTTCAGGTGCTCGACACGCCACTGACGTGTTTCTCCGACGTCGCGCAACTGGACAACGACCCCTGAAACGCCACTCGCCCGATCAGGGCGTGAGCATCAGCGACACCAGATACCCGCCTGTTGCAAGCGCGTCACCGTCTCGGTATGCCCTCATGGGCCACCGTCGGCAAGGTGACACCGGTGACCAACACATCAAGCCTGGCGCCGGTCTGCCAGGCCAGCTCGAGGACGGGCTGCAGCAGCGCACCGTCCATGTCAGCCGGTTGCATACACAGTACGGTTTCAACACCCATCACGACTCTCCCCGTTTGCGTGGTGTACAGGCGGATCGCAGCGGCACGCCGGCCGGGTCGGCCACGCGACCGTTGCACCTCGCCTGTGGGATCAGCACGCGCCTTGCTGGAGCGACGGGTGTTGATCCAGATCAACGTCGGGGCGGATGGCCTGTGCTGCTGGCCGGCACCCCGCACGCGGTTCGCCTGGATGGGCTGTTTGCCGCGCGCAACGGCCCGAGCACGGTTCGCACGCAAAAAAAAGGTTCATCGCGCTTTACCGGGAAACGCGTCTTTGATCTTCAGGAAGAAGTACTCAGTGTCCCTGTAGCCGTAGCCCATCCGTTTGATGACCTTGATGCGGTTGTTCACACCTTCCATCACACTCGTGTTCAGCCGATAGAGGGCGCTGGCTATGATCCCATTTGCGTAGGGCTGGAGCCGTTTGGCGAAGCGGACCAAGGCTTCAACACCGCTGCTCATGGCCTGTCGGTACCAGTGCGTCCATCG
>JBCCUP010000147.1 GCA_039196715.1 Pseudomonadota bacterium | reverse complement strand
GTGGTGCCACGCACGATCGAGTCGTCCACCAACAGCACGTTCTTGCCGGCAAACTCCTGGTCGATGCTGCTGAGTTTCTGCCGCACTGACTTCCGGCGCACCTGCTGACCGGGCATGATGAAAGTCCGACCCACATAGCGGTTTTTGACAAAGCCCTCGCGGTAGGGAATGTCGAGCCGTTGTGCCAGCTCGAGCGCCGCCGTGCGACTGGATTCCGGGATCGGAATGACGACATCGATATCGTGTTTCAGCCACTCGCGCTGGATCTTTTCGGCGAGCTTGATGCCCATGCGCATGCGCGCCTGGTAGACGGAGATGCCGTCGATGGTCGAGTCCGGTCGGGCAAAGTACACGTGCTCGAAGACGCAGGGACTGAACGGCACATTGCTCGGTGTAATGTGGCTGTGCAGTGTGCCGTCTGTCTCGATGTATACCGCCTCGCCCGGTGCGAGGTCGCGCAGCGGATTGAAGCCGAGGCCGGTAAGCGCAACCGTTTCAGACGCGACCATGTACTCCTCACCGGCTCCGGTCACGCGCTTGCCGAGCACCAGCGGCCGGATACCGTGGCGATCGCGAAACGCAATCAGGCCCCGCCCGGCGACCATGGCAACCACCGCGTAGCCGCCGCGACACCGTTCGTGCAAGGCATCGATGGCGGCGAACACCTGGGCGTGGCTGAGGTGGGTCGAATCGATTTGCTGGTGCAGCTCGTGCGCGAACACATTGAGCAGCACTTCGGAATCCGAGCGGGTGTTGATGTGCCGCAAATCGCCGCGGTAGAGCTCAGAGGCCAGCTCGCGCGCATTGGTCAGGTTGCCGTTGTGCGCCATCGCCAGCCCATACGGCGAATTGACATACATGGGTTGCGCCTCGGTACCGGAGTTCGAACCCGCAGTCGGGTAGCGGCAATGCGCGATGCCCATGGTGCCTCTGAGCCGTTCCATGTGCTCCTGTCTGAACACATCTCGAACCAGGCCCACACCCCGCCGGATGTAGACCTTGCCGACCCCGTCGGTGTCACCGGTCATGATGCCGGCGGCGTCCTGGCCACGGTGTTGCAGCAGCAGCAAGCCCTCGTAGAGGTCATTGTTGACCGGGGTACACCCGACGATTCCGACTACGCCACACATGCACGCTCACCTGAAAAGCAATTGAGGGTCTTCATAAGTTCGGGAATACCACGAAGTCGGAGAACTCCGGCGGCATCTGCCGGACCAACCACGCCGATCCGGGTTGGATGCGACTGATCAGCTGCGAGCTGTGCCACCAGCGCTCCCGTGGTGTGTCGGTCATGGCCAATGCGATGATGATCACCATGACGATCAGCACGCCCCTGGCCATGCCGAACAACGCACCCAGCATGCGATCTGCACTGCGCAGCGGGCCGTGTTTGAAGAAACTGGACACGATGTAGTTGATCGCCGCACCGGACAGCACCGTTGCGACGAACAAGCCAACCCCGGCAATCACGTAAGCCACCTGCTCGTTCTCGATCCGCGGAATGAGCAGTTGGTCCGCCGCACGTTCGGTGTAGGTCATCGCAACGACGAAGGCGAGCACCAGCGACCCCAGACTGATGGCCTCCTGGACGAAGCCGTGCCGCATGCTGATCAACATGCTGATGATGATCAGGATGAAGATACACACATCGGCGTAATTGAAAGGGTGAATCAACTCAAGCACAGTGCTCTCCTCCCTGATGCGTACCGGGCCGCGACGTCAGTCCCGCCAGCTCGCAACAAACGACTTCAGTTGGTACTGGTCGTCGATCGTCCTTTTGACTGAATCCGCTTCGCTCTGGCGGATGAAGGGCCCAACGAGCACGCGGTAGACCGTCTCGTTGTTGGAGTTGAAATCGCGTTTGAAGGCGGCGAGACCACCGTCGCGCAGCCGCTGTACCATGGCCACGGCATTGGCCTCGCTGGCGAAACTGCCCACCTGCACAATCCACGTGGCCAGCGGTCCGCTTGCGTCGACGGCGGCTGCGGACTCGGGCGCGGTGCCGTCGGCCTCGGCGTCGTCGAGCTTGCGCAGGGTTTTCACGGTGTCATCCGGCGCGGAAGCCACGCGACCGTCGGCGCGCGGCAGCGGCTGCCCGATGCTGTCAGGCGCGGTCGTCACCACCCGCGTCGGCGGCGGCAGAGGCACCACGAACGCCGTTTCGTCGCGCATGTGGCGCACGGACCCGTCGAGCCACGCCGGGACGAGGATGACCGCCAGCGCGATGAGCACCAGCGCACCCACAACGCGACGCTTGAGCGAACTCTCCACAGTCTGTCTGTTTCTCCAGGCGATCCGCGTCAATCGGCGAGCGATGCCACGGCCTCGATCACGCCCGCCACGGTGTAGAGCGAGCCGAACACGACCACCTTGTCGGCACGCTGGGCCGCATCGAGTGCGGCGTGCAGCGCGTCCAGGACCGGACCCGCGTATTGTACGTTGACCACCCCGTGAGCGGCCAGCCGCTGGGCGTAGTCATCTGAGGGCAGCGCGCGTTCCATGTCGAGTTCGCCGAGAAACCACCCGTCGAAGTGGGACGCCAAGGGCGTCAGGATGGCGTCGAGGTCCTTGTCGGCCATCACCGCGGTGACCGCCAGCAACCGGCCGTCGTGGCCGCGCAGGCTCCGGGCCAACGCATCGGCTGCGGCACCGTTGTGGGCGACGTCGAGGACGACCTCGATGCCGCGCACCCGAAACGCCTGCATGCGGCCGCTGATTCGGGCCGTCGCGATGCCCTCAGCCAGAGCCGCAGCCGGCACGGGCAAGGTCGACTGCAGGTGTTGAATCACCGCCACGGCCCCGGCCGCGTTGGCGAGCTGGAAGCCGCCAGCCATGCCCGGCAGCGGCAAGTCCAGGCGCTCCGAGGCGTCCCACCAACGCCAGCCCTCGGACGTCCGTTCGAAATGAAAGTCCTCGCCGACGAAACGCGCCTCTGCGCCAATGGCCTGCCAGTGGTCGCGCAATCGCTGTGGCGGGGCTGCGTCGCCGCAGATCGCCGGGCGCCCTGCGCGGGCGGTGTGCGCTTTTTCGAATCCGATCGACTCGCGGTCGTCACCGAGCCAACGCTGGTGGTCCAGCGCCACGTTCGTTAGCACCACGGCATCGGCATCCCAGAGATTGGTAACATCGAGACGCCCACCGAGACCCACTTCGAGAATGACAACATCGGGCGCCGTCTCGCGGAACAGCCACACCGCAGCCAGTACGGTGTACTCGAAGTAGGTCAGCGAAATGCCCGCGCGGCCCGTCTCCACTGCCGCCAACGCGCGCAGAATGGACGCGTCGTCCGCCTCCTGGCCGTTGAGCAGAATGCGTTCGTTGAAGCGCACCAGGTGCGGGGAGATCTGAAGGGCCGTTCGGTACCCGGCAGCGCGGTACACCGCGTCCAGGTAGCTGACAGTCGACCCTTTGCCGTTGGTGCCGCCAACCGTGATCACCGGGCACGCGAAGCGCTCGAGCCCCATCGCCACCGCGACCGCGCTCACGCGGTCGAGTCCGAGCTCCATCGGCTTGGGGTGCAAGCGTTCCAGGTAGCTCAGCCACTCGCCAAGGGACTGCGGAGCCATGCGGCGTCAGGCGCTCTCGAGGTCGGCACCCGCCGCGTTTTCGGGCGTTTCGATGGCGTCCTGCTTACAGAGAATCCGCAGCATCGCGGCAATGCGGTCGCGCATGTC
>JBCCUP010000146.1 GCA_039196715.1 Pseudomonadota bacterium | reverse complement strand
GGGCTCTCGACCCAGGCTGTGGACTATCTCGGCGGAGAGGTGGCGCGGTTGCACCTGCCGTTTCCACTCATCAGCGACAGCGCACTGGTGTTGCGCGAGGCGCTGCAACTGCCCCTGCTCGACGTCCCCGCTGGCGTGCCAGCCTATTATCGCCGCATTACGCTGATCCTTCGGGCCGGGCGCATCGTGAAGGTGTTCTACCCGGTCTTCCCGCCGGACAAGAACGCCGAGCAGGTTCTGGCCTGGCTGCAGGCACACCCGGGCTGAGGCGGTTGAACGGGCGCCCGCGCGGACCGCGGGTGCCCGTTGACGGACACGTGTGCGGCGACGCGCAGGCCAGCGCCGCTCGCGCGTCCCCTACCGGTGCGTGGTGATGCGGCCGAACGTGGACTTGGTGCCCCAGATGCCGCGGCGCAGGCACTCTAGCTGCACGATCTGCGAATGGTCGATGAACATGTTGACGTCGATGCCGTAGTTCTTGATGTACCAGGAAAAGACTTCGGGGTCGGCTGCCTCGAACATCACGTTCTCCATGCCCACTTCCTTCATGATCTTGGCCGCGACATCGGTGCGCCAGGGGTCGGCGTTTTCGGTGATGCCCTCGGACTCGATCATGATGATCGATGCGCCCGCGTTCAGCGCTTCGTTGGCGGTGTCAATGAGGATCTGCGGGTCGCGTGTGCCTTCGGCTTCGAGCTCGGCCTGCGAGGTGTCGCCCCCGGCACCGAATTGAATGCCGATCTCGGGCTTCGGCTTGAGCCCGGCCTTGTTGACCTTCTCGATCAAGCGCAGCAAGTCCGGTACCGGCAACTGGATGAAACCGGTGGAGAGTTCGATCATGTCGAACTCGAGCCGTTTGCACTCCTCGATGTAGGCATCCACCTGGGTCGGCGCGCGCGAGAGCACGTTCTCGATCCAACCGCCGGTCGAGACGTACACGCCGTGGTCGTGGCAGATGCGGTTCAACTTCTTGACGAACTCGGCCGGCATCAAGGAGAACGAGCCTCCGGCGTACTTGTACCCGTCGACGTGTTCGCCCATGCCCTCGAGCAACTCCCGGGTGTAGGTGAGCGGCGTCATGGCGTAGTAGGGCCCACGGATCTCCGTGATCGACTTCTGGCGCGGCTTGGGGTCGCGCTCGTTCATGGGTATGTACGGGAAGGACCGGTTCTGCCACACGTCGGATTGTTCGCGCGCGTCGTTGGGGTCGAGATTCAGCATCGGTGTGTCCTCGGGTTGGGGGTAAAGCGGGTGTTGGTGACAGGGGACAGGGCAGCGGTGACGCTGCCAGGTGAAAAGGGAACGGCGCGGGCGGTGCCCGCTGTGCGGGCGCGGCTCACGCGTCGAGGTCGCCCAGGATCGCGGCCAGTTCGCGCGCGCTGACCTGCTCGAGGTGTTTGCACGCGTCCACCAGCGCATCGCGGGTCCGCTCCGACGTGAACGGCGCCGCCAGGTGGGTGAACTTGGCCTCGACCGTCTCCCACGACATGGGCCGGGTGTGGAAGCCCTCGTAGTCGAACTTGAAAACGGTGTGGGCGGTGCCGTCCTTGAGCCTGATCGTGAGATGACTGCAGAGGTTGTCGGGAAAGCGGTCGGTGTACGCGGGCTTCGGGCGCACGGTAAAACGCTGCAGCAGGGACTGGATGTCGTCCCGTGTGATGCGCTCCTCGGCGTACTGCACCGGCAACACCGCGCCGTCAATCAGTGCCACACCCACCATGTACCGCAAGCTGTGGTCGGCCTCTTCCTTGGTGCGGATGACCGTCTTGTCGCCCTCTTCGCCGCCACCGATGATGTGGTAGGCAACGTCGAAAATATCGATCTCGATGTGCTCGACCTGATCCCAGCCAAAGCCGTGCTTGGCTTGCAGTTCCAGCGCTCCCTCGATGGACGACTGTGAGTGGATCTCGGCGTTGTACTTCTTGATGATCGAACGCTGGACGCGCTCGAGGTCTTCGTTGGCCCAGTCGATCGAAAACGGGCCGGCGATTGCCTCCTGGAAGCCTTTGTTGCCCTCGAACACGGCTTCTGGGCCGGTGATCCCGCGGTGGGCGAGGAAGGCAGCGTGGGCGCCGACGAAGCCGGTGTTGGGGTAGGCGAGGCCTTTCCAGTGGCTCAGTGCACCGGTACGGGTGCACCGCAATGCGTTGTTGCAGGTGCCGGAGATGGCAATCGCCATAGCGGTTTTCTCGGCGTCGAGGCCCAGCGCGCGTGCCACGCCGGCGGCCGAGGCGTAGGCGCCTTGCACGGTGTGGTCGAAGCCCTTGTGGCGCACCGGTGCTTCGTCACACAAGCGGCTTTGGACCTGGTAGGCCACGGCCATGGCCGAGAGCAGGTCGTCGCCCGAGGCGTCGCGGTATTCGGCCGCCGCTAACACGGCACCGAAATTGTCCGAGGGGTGGCAGGTCTCGCCCTTGGCGAGGTAGCTGTCCATGAAGTCGAGGTAGCGCGACAGCGCGCCGTTGTAGAAGGCAACGCGGTCCGGTGACGATTTGCCGCCACCGATGAAGGTGCAGAGTGGCGCGCCGCCGAAATCCGCCTGGTGTTCGCGGATCATTCGGATCGGTTCGCCGTCGAGCGCGCCGATGGCCACGCCGAGCGTGTCGAGGATGCGCTTCTTCAACTCGTCGCGGGCGCCCGCACTGGGGGTCGCGTGGTCGGCGCTCGCCACGAACCGGCCGAGCTGGCGCGCCAGGGTGTCGGGCTGGTGTTGCGTTGAATGGCGCATGGCGGGTGTCCGGTTGCTTTTGGGGGATCGCGACGGCGCAGGCGCCGGTCCCCGGCCTCAGCCGGTAGGTTCGGCTCGGCGTGGCAGACCCAGCGTCTCGTGCGATCGCACACAGCACAGTATAAATCGAAATACGAATGATTCGCATTTAGAATAGGGTAAACTCGCGTCAGCAAACCGCACGACGCGGTCGAATGCCGCAACACACCGTCCAATCCGGGGCCCTTGCCGACATGACTTCGCCCGACAACACCGTGCCGATCGGCTTTTCGGATCTGACTGACGATGAGGGCCTGGTGGTGATGCTCTACCGCGATTGGCAGCGGTTGGGGCCCCCTCGGGCCGTCGCGGAGCACGCCATCGCACGCGCACTGAAGGCTGACGCACTCTATCCCTGGCTCGGCCCGCTGTTCGATGCCTGTGCCGCCGTCGGCGTGGACGCATCGTCGACCGGTGAGGGCACTGACCTGCTGAGTGGGGTGGAGGAGCAACTGCTGGATCTGGTGTCGCAGACCCTGCCGCGGTCACCGCGACCGGATCCGGCGCCCGCGCTCAGGCCGATCCGTTCGATCCCCCGCAGCGGTCACGATGCCTTGTTGCACGCGGTGCACCGGGCGAGCTGGCGCGTGGCTCGGCGGTGTGCCGTGGCGGTCGAGCGGTGAGTGTGATGCGGTCGCCTGCGAACGACGCGCCGCGTGCTGTGTCAGGCCCAATCGCAGGGCGCGCAAACCGCCCCAACGCGCCCGTGCGGATCAGCGCGGGCGGAGACTGCAGCCTGACCGGCATGGCCGGGTCTGGCGCAACAACCACACCTGGAGGACGCCGCCATGGTTGCCGTAACGCAACACCACTATGAGCACATCACCGCGACGCCGTTCGCGCCCAACCTCGGCGCGGAGATCCGCGGCGTGGACCTGAGCCAGCCGATCACGGACGCGCAGTTCGC
>JBCCUP010000145.1 GCA_039196715.1 Pseudomonadota bacterium | reverse complement strand
TGCCTTTTGTTTCCCTTCCTTGGCTGGGCGATAGCAGTCATTTGCAATCCATCCTCCATGACGAATGTGTGGCGTGTCCAGAACACCGGGAAGCAAATTATTTGCGTATCAATAGGATACACAACAAAAAGACCGATTACAGCGATGTTTACCGTTTTGAGCAAAAAAGTATTGCTCTCCAGTTTATTTGAGCTAATAAAGTGTATCCGGGTACTACAAAACAACAGAGTGTAGGCTTTTAATAATACGTGTTGACCTTTGCAGTTCGTTATCTTGGTGAAGATATGGGGTCGTAGTTCTCACACTTGCTTCTCAGGTCTTGATTCGGGCGATAAGGGTAGCTCAGCAAGCTCGACGGCGTTGCGCACCACGGCAAACGTGCGTTGCCCGTGCCGCGCACGCAGCACATCGATACAGCACTGAAGCTCGCGTTCCTTGCGGCCGCGCAATTGCGCCGGCTGCAGCAAGGGGCTGCGTGGGGGGTCCTGCATGGGTCTGTCCAAAAGTCCGTTGACCGGGTGCGTGTGGGGCAGCACGACGGCCCTAGCTTAGCGCGCTGAGCGACAGACTCAATGCCGTTTTGCGCTTTGCTGCGGGCGACGCCTCACCCGGTGGCAGAGTGTGCCGTCGGGTAACCCAATTCGAACAGTTCCAGGGCCTCGGTCTTGCCCTTGAGCCGGATGGGCCCGATCGAGCGGGCGGTCACGGTGGGTGGCAGCGCGGTCAGCGCGAGCAGGGTGTCCGACACCAGCAGGCGGGCGCCGCGCTCGCGCGCCACGCCTTCGACCCGCGCCGCGGTGTTGACCACGTCGCCGACGAACACGATCTGGCGGCGGCGCTCACCGATTTCACCGGCGACGACATCACCGCAGTGCACGCCGCTTCGGAAGGCGGGCACATGGCCGTGCTGTGACGCGAACTCGGTGCGCCGCTGCTCGATCGCCGCTTCCATCGCCACGTGGCAGTGGATCACCCGAGCGTTTGCCTCGGGTGTGCCCACCGGCCAGGTCGCGACGATCTCATCGCCGACATACTGGTAAATTTCACCCCCGTGCTGTGCGATGGGGTGCTCGAGCGTCTCGATGAAATCCCGCAAAAAGGCGTGGTAACCGACCGAGCCGAGACCCTCGGCGATGGCGGTCGAATCGCAGAGGTCGAGGAACAGGAAAATGCGGCGTTCATCGATGGGCTGTCGGTAGCGCCCGGTCAGGAACTCGAACAGCAGCCGCCCACCGACCAGGCTGCGCAACCGCATGGTCGCCGTCATGATCAGACCAACCGCCACCGAGAACAGCATGTCGGCGCGGAACAGGCGGTCGACGAAGACGGTGCCGTCGTCGGTGTAACGCGCGCCGCTGCTGTCGCCGAGCCACAACGGCAGCACCTGCAGGCTGAAGGCCATCACCGACACCCAGACGACCGCCGACAACGCGATGAACAGCGCGAGCGGCTGCCGCCGCAGCCAGCGTCCGCGCGGGTGGTGCACGTAGCCCACTTCGAACACGGCGATGCCGCCCGCAATCGAGGCGCCGATGGCCGCGCCAAGGCTCAATCCGCCGTCGGACAGGAGGCTGTAGACCACACCGATCAGCGTGCCGATGGCGACGAAGACGGCAATCAGGGTCGCGCGTCGGCGGACGGCAGCGGTGTCAGTGTCGGCGTTCATGCAGGCGGCAGGGTACACCCTTTGCTGTGATCCGGCGCGGCACCCGGGTCGCGCTGTCAGCCGGTTGCGAGCTGCTCTGCCGTGATCGCCGTGGCGGCGAAATCAAAAAAGGCGTGCACGCGTGCACTGCGGCGGACATCGGGGTGGGCGAGCAGCCAGAGGTCCCAGGTGTAGCGGCTGTCGCCTGGGTGCACAGCCACCAGCGCCGGGTTGCGGTCGCCGAGGTAGCAGGGCAAGGCGGCAAGGCCGAGGCCCGCGCTGACCATGTCGTACACGCCCATGACCGTGTTGATCACGGTGCTCGGCGCCTCGGCCGGTTTCACGGCCTGCGCAAGTTGGCTCATTGGCGCGCGGTGCAGGTCGTCGTCGAGCAGGATCCAGCGCTGGGTTGCAGGTGCGTCCGCCGACACGATCGACCAGTAGTCTTGGTGTGCATACACCGCACACGGTAGCGCGTGCAGTTTCCGGCCGACCCAGAGGGGAGGTGGTTCCCGGGTGGGTCGGAGCGCGATGTCGGCGTCGCGTTGGGCGAGGTCGAGCGGCTGCGCGTCCGAAAGCAGACGCAGCGTGACATCGGGGTGGCGCACCTGGAAGGCGTGGGCAACCGGGGTCAGGCAGTGCAACAGCGAATCGGTGGTCGTGACCGTCAGTTTGCCCTCGAGCCGGAGATCCTGCCCCGAGAGTGTGGTTTCGATGGCGTTCATGCCCTCGCACAGGTGGCCCGCGCGTCGGTGAAACCACTCGCCCGCCGCGGTCATCGCTTAGCCGCCTTTCTGACGCTCGAACAAACGCACACCCAGTGCCGTCTCGGCACCCTCGACCCGGCGGAACACGGTGGAGTGGTTGACGCCGAGCAGGCGCGCTGCCCCGGCCAGGCTGCCGGTCTCGCAGACCGCGAGGAGGTAGGGCATGTCGCTCCAGGCCAACTTCGGCAAGGCCCGTTGCCGCTGTGCTTTCATGCAAAGTCCACTTGCGAGTAACGCCGATTTACGTGCGCTTATCATACAGCCAGACTGCAGCTATCCACACCCGGGAGCCGTCGAATGACTTCAGCCCTGACCCTGCCGCACCGCACCGGGCCGTTGCCCGAAACGTCCTCGCAGCTGCCGCACTCGCAGTTGACACAGCACGGGCCCGATGCCGTCATCGACGCGCTGCACGCATGGTGTTTTGCGCTGCCCGACGTCGCCAACCAGCACAGTTTGATTTCGGTACCGGGTTCGCGTGCGCTGGTGTTGTGCGACGGCGTCGACTGCGACCCGGCCGCCTTCATGGTCGGGCGCGAGTTCGCCCACATTCACCCGCACCCGGACAACGGCAGCATGCACGTGCAACTGCGCGCCGAGGACGCCGCCGCGGTGATCGACGCCGGTTGGGGTGAAAGCCACTACCTCGTCACCCAGGGCCATTTGCCGTTCGGACTCGTACTGGTGTTCTCACCGCGCGATGCCGACGAGCTCGAGACGGTCAAACGCATCGTCGCCCGATCGCACGCCTTCGCCACCGGGCAGCCGCCACCGCCGTGACGGCCGCGGGCGCCGCTCGCGTCCGTCTTGTCACACGCCGGGCGATAGCGCCCGACACACACCTTCTCTGGAGAGTCCCATGACACCACGCCACCTTCAGGGCGTTGCTGCGCTGTGCGCGGCGCTTTGCGCCCCCGTTGCCGCACTCGACATCGAAACGCGTTCGCTCGACGAGCTGTACGCCGCCGCACTCGCCGAAGGCGGCGAGTTCGTCTTGCGGGCAGGGGGCGACAAGCCCGACCAGGTGGACGGCTACCTCGACCGCTTCAAGGCCCGTTTTCCGGCCCTGAAGGTCGAGCACACCGTCGACGTGAGCCTGAACCACGCGCCGCGCTACGACAACGCGCGCGCAGCCGGGGGCGACACCGGGGTGCCGGACGTCATTCAGTTCCAGACGCTGCACGACTTCCACCACTACGTGGCCCACGGCCAGTTGGACGCCTACAAGCCGAAGCACTGGGACGCGGTGTTCCCTGACCAGAAAGACCCCCACGGACGTTGGGTGGGTCTCTACGGCGTGACCTTCAGCAACCTCGCGAACCTTGAGGCCCTGGATGGCGTCGACCCGCCCCGCGACGCGCTGGATTACCTCGACCCCGCGCTG
>JBCCUP010000144.1 GCA_039196715.1 Pseudomonadota bacterium | reverse complement strand
CTCGAAACCCGGCGCCTACGGGGCCGGGCTCCAGGCTATGATCGACGAACAGCTCTGGGCCGACCGCGCCGATCTGGCCGCGGCCTACCGCACCTGGGGCTCCTATGCCTACGGCGAAAAGACCGAGGGCGCGCCCGCGCGCGCGGCCCTCGAAGCCCGTCTCGCCGCCACCGAGGCCGTCGTCCAGAACCAGGACAACCGCGAGCATGACCTTCTGGACAGCGACGACTATTACCAGTTCGAGGGCGGCATGGCGGCCACCGTGGAGACCCTCCGCGGCGAGGCCCCCACCATCTACCACAACGACCACTCCCGCCCCGAGCGCCCCGTCATCCGTACCCTGGAGGAGGAGATCGGCCGCGTCGTCCGCTCCCGCGTCGTGAACCCCAAGTGGATCGACGGTGTCAAACGCCACGGCTACAAGGGCGCGTTCGAGATGGCCGCCACGGTCGACTACCTGTTCGCATTCGACGCCACGGCGCGCGTGGTCGAGGACTACCAGTACCAACAGGTGACCGAGGCCTACGTGCTCGACGCGGAGAACCAGGCCTTCATGCGCGAGCACAACCCGTCCGCGCTGAAGGAGGCGGCCGAGCGCTTGCTCGAAGCGGCCGACCGCGGCCTCTGGGCCGAGCCCGACGCTGGCACCGTGTCGGCCCTGCAGGACATCGTCGGCGAGGCAGACCAGGCCTGGGAAGCCGGGATGTGACACCGGCTGACGTCCGTTCTCGCTGCTGGCAGCGCCCGGTTGGCGCAGCTCCAGGATGCAGTCCCGAGAGCGTGCGTCAGACCGGCAACACCGGCACAAACGTCAGCGCCAGTCCACCCGCTATCAACGCATATTTCGTTACCGGGTTCACTGCCCCAATCACCCCGAACGACAGCGCGGCGAGCCCGAGTCCGATCTTGGCGGTGGCGGAGAGCGCAAGCAGCGGCGTGCTCGAGAGGTGCAGCAAGCTCGGGTTTGCGATCATCCCAAGTGGAATCACGTACAAGCCCACCCCCAGGGCCATGGCCGACAAGGCAACGCGAAGCCAATTTTCACCCACCATGCCGGCAGCGATAAAGACCGCGCCGCACACGGGCGGCGTGATCGTGGACAACAGGGCAAACCAGAACACGAACAGATGCGCCTGCAGCGGCTCCAGACCGAGGCTGATGAGTGCCGGGCCTGCAACAGAGACACAGATGACGTAGGCTGCCGTGGTTGGTACTTCCATGCCCAATATCAGGCACGCCAGTGCGGTCAACAGCAACGATGGCCACAACAGCCCGCCCGAACCCGACAGTATCAGCGACGTGATCTTGACCCCCAAACCGGTGATTGAGAGCACACCGATGATGATCGATGCGCAGACGATGATCGATGCGATCAACGACACCTGACGGCCGGCCGTCAGGCAGGCGCGTTGCAACCTGGAACGCCACCGTGACCCATCGGCACGGCCCTCGCTATCAAACAACAACATCACGGCACCGCAGAGAATCGCCAAGGCTGCGGCGTACTGTGGCGTCAACCGCGCAGCGAACATGCCCCACATCAACACCGAAAACGGCACGAGGAAAAACGCGGCAGTGATGACCACCACTCGGGTAGGGGGTTGATCTTCCGAGTGCACTGGGGGCAGGTGATAGCGCCCCGCGAAAGCGTTGATGCCGACCCACACCGCGAAGAAATACAGCAACGCAGGCGGCAGCGCGGCGGCCATGATCTGCACGTATGGCACCCCGGTCAGTTCAACCATGACGAATGCCCCGGCACCCATCAGCGGTGGCATGATCTGTCCGCCCGACGAGGCAACGGACTCCACTGCACCGGCGACCCGTTTCGGGTAGCCCAGCCGGGTCATGGTCGGCAGGGTGATGGCCCCGGTCGAGGCCACGTTGGCAGACGCCGAGCCCGAAATGGAGCCGAACAGGGCAGAGGACAAGACCGACACCTTGGCAGCACCCCCTTTCAGTCGACCTGCGGCGGCGGTTGCGATGTTCATGAATCCCTGTCCGGCCTCGCCGGCATTCAGCACCGCTCCGAAGATCACGAAGACGGCGACCACACCGACTGACACCCCCGTCAGGCTGCCCCAGAGGCCACCCTCAGCGATGGTCAGGGTGCCGAGGAAACTGGCGAGCGGTGTGCCGGCGTGACCAAATTCCCCCGGGATGTGGTTGCCCCAGAGCCCGTACGCCAGGGCGATCAGCGCGATTGAGGGCAACGGCCAGCCGATCGACCGCCGGGCCGCCTCGATCGCCACCAGCAGGATCACAGCCGCCACTGCGGATTGGAAATCGCTTTCGATGAAGCCGTATTGGTCTGACAGGGCATCGTGTTGCCAGGCGATCCAAAGGCACGCCGACACCCCGAGCGCGGTCAACACCACACCACTCAACCGTGCAGCGCCGGCTTTCGCGTTGTGCACCAGCACCCACGGCAAGGCGAGCGCAAGGTGAATCGGCCTCGAAACCAGGTTTGGCACCAGGCCGGAGAAGATGAGGGCCAGGTGAAACCCGATCGTTGCCGCACCCAGCGCGATCCACAGCCGGCTGGCGGCGTCGTCCGGTGGGCGTGTCATGTCGTCACAGGCCCTTCCGGTGTCAACCGTACCGTCGCGTTCGGCCGCATTGCGATGCGCATGCCCGATGTGCAACACGCCGCAACGCGGCACACAACGCAGCACACGCCTGTATGTGTGCCGCCTGGCTTCATGGGTGCGTCGCAGGTTCAGCCTGGTGACCGGCGCTAGCGTTGGGCGTCTGTCAGAGCGACACCCGCTTCGTCGTAGTAGCGTGCCGCGCCAGGGTGCACCTTGCCGGTGATGTTGTCCATCAGGCCGACGTTGACGCCGTTCCACCAGGCCGCGGCCTCGCCCATGCGCGCTCTCTGTTCCCAGTAGGTCTTGGTCAACTGGTAGGCCGTGTCGTCGTCCATCGCCGTCGTGGTGTAGGCCACCACCGGCAGCGACGTGGTGTTGATCGGCTCGTTCTGGTCCGCGTAGGTGCCTGCTGGAATCACGAGCCGAGTCCGCTTGGTGGCGGCTATCTGCTCATCACTGAGTGACAGGACCGTCACCCCGGTGGACGCTGCTGCTTCAATGACATTCGGGGCGGGGAAGGATCCCGCTGTGACGAACCCGTCGATCTGGCCGTTCTTCAGCGCCGGCACGGCATTGGAGAGCTCAACGTCAGCGAGCTCGACCTTGCCTTCCAAGCCGAACAGTGTGAGGTACTTGGCGCCTTCGCGGGCGCCGAACGAGCCTTTGCCGATGAGGATCTTCTTCCCCTCCAGTCCGGCGAAATCGGTGATCTTGCTGTCGTTTGATACGACGAAGTGCATGGTCAACGAGGGAATCGGAAACAGCGCGCGAATGTCGTCGAATTTCGGGTTGCCCTTGTCCTTGAACATGGCTTTGGCGCCCTGCGCGAGACCGACCAGCACCGGTGGTGTGGTGAACACATAGTCACCGCCGCGTGCCCGGACCTCCATGACATTCTGAACCGAACCCTGGCTTTCCTCGACAGTGACGATGATGTCGCCGTCCGACGCTGCTTTCATGGCCTCGGAAATCTGAACGGCCATCTGGTAGTAGGACGACGTTGATTTGGCCGATTTGTAGGTGACACGTGTTTCGGCAAGTGCCGACGTCACCGTGACGGCGGTGCCGAAAGCACCGATTGCCAGTGTGCGAGCGAAGGGATGCATGTGAGCTCCTGATGGCCGGGGGGGCTCCCTTTATAACGCTGTCGCCCTGACTTGGCTACAGACGGTTCGACGCAGCGTCATCGATCGCGTTCCGGCTCAAAACCAGCCATGCGTCACGAGGTGCAGCAATGTGTG
>JBCCUP010000143.1 GCA_039196715.1 Pseudomonadota bacterium | reverse complement strand
CGTTGTGGGGTTGGCTGCCGAGTCATCGTCGCACACCGTCAACCCGTTCTGCGGCACACGTCGCCCACTCGAGCCACACGCCAGCCCACTACACTAAGCGGCAATCTCACCGCCGACACCCCACCATGCACGCCCTCAAGACCCTGATCGAGAGCCAACGCACCGAGCGCCTCCTCACGGTGCTGATCATCGTCAACGCCGTCGTGCTGGGCCTCGAGACCGACGCCGGCGTGATGGCGCGTTTTGGTCCGGTGTTGCTCGGCCTCGACGCCGCCATCCTGTCGGTGTTCGTGGTCGAGTTGGCGATCAAGCTGCTCGTGCAGCGCACGGCGTTCTTTCGCAGCGCCTGGAACGTGTTTGATTTTCTCGTCATCGCCATTGCGCTCGTGCCGGCGAGTGGCCCGCTCGCGGTGCTGCGCGCGTTGCGCATACTGCGCGTGCTGCGCCTGGTCACCGTGATGCCGTCGCTCAAGCGCGTGGTCAGCGCCTTGCTCGGCGCGCTGCCCGGCATGGGGTCGATCGTGCTGCTGCTGACGCTGATCTTCTACGTCGGCGCGGTGATGGCGACCAAACTGTTCGGCGAGACCTTTCCCGAGTGGTTCGGCAGTCTGTTCGCCTCGACCTACACGCTGTTTCAGATCATGACGCTGGAGAGTTGGTCGATGGGCATTGTGCGTCCGGTGATGGCGGAGCACCCGCTGGCGTGGGCCTTCTTCGTGCCATTTATCCTCTGCACCACGTTCACCGCGCTGAACCTCTTCATCGGTGTGGTGGTGCAGGCCATGCAGGACGGTGTCGCCGCCGAGGAGCAACGCGCCACATCTGGAAACCAGGCCGACATCCTCGCCGAGCTGCAAGCCTTGCGCGCGGACATCGCCACCCTCAAACGACAGCCACCGCCAGAGTAGACCGTCGGACGGTCACCGTCCGGGGGCGCACCACGCGCCGTCCGCCGTGCCCGCGTTGCGCAGGATCTGCTTTCGCACTTTGTTGGTCGGCGTCTTTGGCAGCGCGTCCACCCGACGCCACCACCGCGGTACCGCAAAGCGCGGCAGGCGGCCCGCGCACGCGCACCACAGGTCTTCGGCGGTGACGCTGCCCTCGGCCACATAGACCAGCAGGATGTCGTCCTCACCGCCGCCGTCGCCGGCCGGCACGGCGACAGCGGCGCACTCGATCACCCCCGGCAAGGCGATAATCTCGCTCTCGACCATCGCGCTCGAAACGTTCTCGCCACGGCGGCGAATGCAGTCCTTGATCCGGTCGACGAAGAACACATCACCGTCCGCGTCCATCCACGCTGCGTCGCCGGTGTGAAACCAGAGGTTGCGCCAGGCCTCGACCGTCTGCTCGGCCTGCCGGTAGTAGCCCTGCATGAACGCGAAGGGCTGGCGCGGCCGCACCACGATTTCACCGACCTCGCCGGCTGCACAGCGCACATCGGTGTCCGGGTTGACCACCGCGAGATCGTAGGCGTCGCTGTAGACGCGGCCGCTGCTGCCGGGTTTCAACGGCGTGCCCGGCGCCGAGTACAACGGGATGTTCACCTCGGTCATGCCATAGAGCGCACACACCTCAGGCACGGCAAACCGCGTGCGAAGGCCCTCTACGATGGCAGGCACGCTCGGCGCCATCGTGATCAGGCGCAAGCCGGCGTCGCGGTCCAGGTCACTCGGCGGGGTCGCCAGGACAAAATCGGCCAGCGCGCCGAGCATATTCGTGACCGTGCAGCCGTGGGCGCGGATGTCCGACAGCCACGCGGACGCCGAAAAGCGGCTGCGAATCACCGCACGCGCACCCGCGATCAGCGCGGTGCACAGTTGCATGCCGAGCGCGTTGATGTGAAAGAGCGGCAGGCAGATGTAGTAGGTGTCGCCGCCGTGCACGCCCAACTGGTCGATGGCGCCTTGTCCGAAGCGCAGCACGTGGGCCTCGGGCATCAACACGCCTTTGGCCGCACCGGTCGTGCCGGAGGTGTACATGATGCACGCCGTGTCGGCGGGCCCGACCCGGGCGACCTGCAAGTCGGTGGCATCGGTTGCGGCAAGGCAGGCAGAGGCCGCCAACACCGGCGCGGTCAACGCGTCAGCCGACGCCACGTCGACCTCGCCGAACACGAGTACGCGCTGCAGGGTATCGAGGGGCGCGTCCAGCGCCGCCACGGCGCTGACCAGCGTGCCATCGACGATCAACGTGCTCGTCTCACTGTGGTCGAGCACACGGTGCAGGAAGCTGCCGATGTACTCGGTGTTGACCGCGACCATCACGGCACCGAGGTAGCCGAGCGCCAACCAGGACTGCACGAAGGCCGGGCCGTTGGGCAGCATCACAGCAACATGCTCACCCTGCCCGACCCCTTGCGCGTGCAAGGCGGCTGCGAGGTGCCGTGCAGCATCGCGGGTCTCGGCCCAGGTCCAGCTCGCGTCTGCGTCATCGCCGACGAAGCGCAGGAACGGTCGGTGTGGGTGCTGCGACGCCCGCCACTCGAGCAGTGCCTGCACGGTGTTGCAGCTCGGCGGTGCAGCCGCCGTGTCGGTGTCCGCCATCGTCACCCCGTCTTGTCCGTTCGAACGTCGCACGGCCGCAGTGTGCAGCGTGCGCCCCGACACGACCAGCGTTTCGGCGCGCCCCGCCGACACCCGCCGTGCCAAAGGCGACGCCGCCACGCCGGGTCGCGTACCGATGAGACATACTGGCACCCGTGACCGACGCCGCGCACAACCCGACACCCGCACACCGGGACAACCGACCCACGGGCTGGATGCTGGCCTTCGTCGGTATGCTGCTGGTGTCGACCGATGCGCCGTTCATCCGCTGGGCCGACACCGACGCGCGCATCATGACAGGCCTGGTTGCGGCCATGTCGCTGCCGATCTATGGCCTGATCCTCTGGCGCCGCGGCCTGCTGGGTCAGGGCGCCGCGTTGCGCCGTCTGGCGTTGCCCTTCGCGGCCGTCGCGGTCGCACTCGGGCTGTGCCAACTGAGTTTCGTGGCGGCGATCAACCACACTCACGTGGCCAACGCGGTTGGCATCGTCGCCGCCGGCCCGGTGCTCGCCGCCCTCGGCGCCCGGGTGTTCCTCGGCGAGCGCACCGGCCGGCGGATGTGGCTGGCGATCGCGCTCACGGTGTTTGGCATCGGCGTGATCGTCTGGCCCTCGCTCGGCCATCCCACGTTGCGGGGCGACCTCATGGCCCTCGGCGCGATCAGTTGCTACATCGGCGCGACGCTGATCTTCCGACGCCACCCGGACATGGGCCGGGTCCTCGCGCTGGCGCTGGCGGCAGCGGTGACGCTGCTGATCTGCTCGCCAGGCTTCGTCGGCGCGTCCATCGGCACCCATGTCTGGCTTGCGGCGGCCGGGATGGGCCTGGTGTTCAACACCGTCGGGCGCATCTGCATGGCCTCGGCGACACGCCACGCGCCCTCGAGCGATGTGGCCTTGTTCTTTCCGGTGGAAACCGTCGGGGCGACCTTCTGGGCCTGGCTGTTCTTCAGCGAAGTGCCCAGCACCGCGACAGTGACCGGCGCCGCCATCGTGATTGTCGGGGTGCTGCTGGGCACGGTGTTCAACCCGGAGGTGCGCCGCGCTGCGCCGGTGCGTGCCTCGCACCGCGGGCCGGTCACGTGAGCCAGCCGCCCGTCCCGGTGCCGGCTTACCACACCGCCGCGCTGGTTGCGCTCTACGACCGTTTCAACCCCCGGGGGCCGGCCGACGCCTTCTATGCGAGTCTCGCAGCCGGGGCGCCTTGTCGCGTGCTCGACCTCGGCTGCGGCACCGGTACCCTCGCCTGCGCGCTGGCGGCGCAGGGACACGCGGTCACCGGGCTCGACCCGTCCGACACCATGCTGGCAGTCGCGCGGCACAAACCGACTGCGGACCGCGTGCACTGGCACCACGGCGACGCGGCAACGCTGCCGACCGACACGCGGTACGACCTGATCACACTCACCGGACACGCCGTGCAGTGCCTGCGGACCGACACCGAGTTGGCCGGGTTGCTCGCGACCGTCGCCGAGGTCCTCGCACCCGGTGGG
>JBCCUP010000142.1 GCA_039196715.1 Pseudomonadota bacterium | reverse complement strand
TTTGGCTTTCGCGCCACCGCGCGCCACGTCGCTCAGCCTCGGTTCAAGGCGTACACCTCGGCCCCGAGCGTGCGCCCGTCCGGTGTCTCGACGGTCACCGGGACGCGCGTGTACCCCTCACCCTCGAACGCGTCCAGCCGCGTCCAGTGCGCAGTCAACTCGGCCGACAGCAGGACCCAGCCAGCCACCGGGTCGCCCGCCGGGTCGGGCACGATGCCCGGGCAGCCGCTCGCGGCACCCCAACCCTCGTCGTGGAGCTGGCCCCGCAAACTCGCTTGCTCCCAGCTGCCGTCGATGTCGGACACCACCGGGTGATTCGGTTTGCCGGGTGCGAGCGTGCCGTAGACGAAGAGGCCGGGCACGGCTGCCGTGCTCACGTGACACCGCCACGCGCAGCCGCGAGCTCGATAGGCGCACCGTGCGGCGTGGCCCGGGCTGCGGCATCCCACTGCTGCTGGAGTGCCTGCAACTGCCCCGCGCCGGCCAGGCCCTGCGCCTCGAGGAAGCGTTCCAGCGTGTCGAGCCAGCACCCGAAATAGTGGTCTGCGACGCTCTGTTCCGGTGCCTGTGGCGTGGCGGCGAGCGTCGCCCCGAAGGCCTCGGCCCACGCCGGCCATGCGAAATGGCCGGCTTCGTTGAGTGCCGTTGTCATCGCGAACACCTGGGCGTGCCACGGCGCGTCGAACACCGGCTCGCCGCCCTGCACATCCGGCAGCGGCGGGCACGCCAGGGCCACCGTATCAGGCTCGCTCAAGGTAGGGCTCCCAGCAATCGACGTTGACGCAACGCGCGCTACCGTCGGCGCCCCAGAGGTCTGAACCGTCGAAGCGGACGTTGTACAGCCACGTGGGTTGTTCGCCGGCCCCAACCGCGTTGCTGTCCGGAAACACATGGCAGCCGTGTACACGCTCGACGACGCCAACATGGCCGCGCACGTAGCCCGGCAAACGGGTGTGCGTGTGCGGGTGCTGCACTTTCGCGCGGACACGGTCGCCCAGCGCGAACACCGCGTCGATCGTCGCCGGCCGGTCAACCGGGCCGCCGCGTGCGAGCACGGCCGCAACGTCCTCTGCCCTCAACGGCCCCGGGACGTCCTTGGCCGGCACCTCAAGCGCACCGGAAGCCACCTCGCTCTCAGTGACGAGGCCCTTCTCCAGCAACAATTTGACAAGCCCGGCATACCAGATCTCGTAGTAGGAGCTGCCGAGGTAGTCGGCCGGGGGCAGGGATTCGCGCGCAAAGCGCGACATGTCGAGGTTCCACTGCCGCGCGGCCCCCATGGCGAGTGTCAGCGCGAATGCGGTGCGCTGCCACGGCTCGGGGAACGCCGGTTTGTCGGTCGGGTCGACCGGCCCGAAATTCTGCTGCCCGCCCATGTCGTGCGGGCCGTTCACGCCGCGGCCTCCGACGGCGACACCGCGAGGCCCGCGCCAATCATGCTGTCGCGCGTGACCAGGTCGGCGAGGGCGTTTTCGTCGAGCCCCTCGGCACCCTCGGGTCGCATCGGCAACACGAGGTAACGCACTTCGGCGGTGGAGTCCCAGACGCGGACCCCGGTGCCATCGGGCAGCGTGACACCGAACTCGGCCAACACCCCAACCGGGTCGATCACCGCCCGCGACCGGTAGGCCGCGGACTTGTACCAACCGGGTGGCAGGCCGAGCACCGGCCACGGATAGCACGAACACAGCGTGCAGACGACGAGGTTGTGCGTGTCGGGCGTGTTCTCGACCACCACCATGTGCTCGCCCTGGCGGCCAACGAAACCAAGCGAAGCAATCGCGGCGTCGGCATCGTCCAGCAAAGCGCGTTTGAAGTCCGGGTCGGCCCACGCACGCGCCACCACCTGCGCGCCGTTGCGGGGTCCGACGCGGTGTTCGTAGGTGTCGACCAGCGCGTCCATCGCCGCCGGGTCAACATACCCCTTTTGCACCAGCAGGGTTTCGAGCGCACGCACGCGCACGGCGATCGGGTCGAGATGGGAGTGGTCGTGGGACACGCGGTTCGCTCCTGGGGGTACCACGCCACCATAGCGCAGCCCACCGCGGACGTCAGCGTCCGGCTGTCGCGATCGCGCCGCGGTGTCGGCCTCAGGAAACACCGCGCTGCGGTTCCACACTATCGTCAGGACCAGACCGGAGACGCGCCCGCATGACCGACCCTACGCCCGCACCGAGCCCAAGATCGACCCGACGCGCCAGCCGCCGGAGGGCCGGCCCGCGGAGCGCCGGCCGGACGGCACACCCATCGATCCGGACCGGGTGGAGATCGGGCCGACGGCGTTGGCGTTTGCCGAGTGGGCCGAGCGCGGCATCACGCCGCCAAACCTCGAAGCGGTCCGCGGCTACCGGCTGCAGCGCATCGTCGAGCAACTGCAACAGCGCGACTACGGCGCGGTGTTGCTGTTCGACCCGCTCAACATCCGCTACGCGACCGACACCACGAACATGCAGCTCTGGGTAGCACACAACCCGTCGCGCGCGTGCCTGGTGACGGCGAGTGGCTACGTGGTTCTCTGGGACTTCAAAGGCTGCGAGCACCTGTCGCGCCATTTGCCGCGGGTGAACGAGGTGCGTACCGGCGCGGCCTTCTTCTACTTCATGGTGGGCACACGCGAACACGAGGCCGCCAACGCCTTCGTTGACGAGGTCGACGACCTGCTGCGGCAGCACGCCGGCAGCAACCGCCGACTCGCGCTCGACCGCATCGAACCGGTGGGCGTGCACGCGCTCGAGGCCCGCGGCGTGCAGATCGAGAGCGGCGGGGAACTCATGGAGCACGCACGTGCGATCAAATGCGCCGACGAGATCAACGCGATGCGGTGTGCAGTGGCAACCACCGAGATCGCCATTGGTGCCATGCACGCTGCACTTGAGCCCGGTATCGCCGAGGTCGAACTCTGGTCGATCCTGCACGCCGAGAACATCAAGCGCGGCGGCGAGTGGATCGAGACACGCATCCTCTCCTCCGGACCCCGCACCAACCCCTGGATGCAGGAGGCCGGCCCGCGCGAGCTGCAAGCGGGCGACTTTCTCGCCTTCGACACCGACCTGATCGGTCCCTACGGCATGTGCGCCGACATCTCACGCACCTGGCTGGTCGGGGATGTCGCACCGACCAACGAGCAACGCGTGCTCTACCAGACCGCGCTCGAACACATCGTGACCAACCGCGAGATGTGCAAGCCCGGCGTCAGTTTCAGGGACCTGACCTTCAACGGTCACCCCTTGCCGGCCGAGTACGTGCCGCAGCGCTATGGCGTGAAATTTCACGGCGTCGGACTGTGTGACGAGTACCCGTGCATCAGCTACCCCGAAGATTACAAGCCAGGTGCGTTCGACTTCGCCCTCGAACCCGGTATGTGCCTGTGTGTGGAGGTGTACCTCGGCGCCGTCGGCGGTCGCCACGGCGTCAAGCTCGAGGACCAGATCGTGATCACCGAAGACGGCTTTGAGAACCTCTCGACCTACCCCTTCGAGGAACGGCTACTCGCCTGAGCGTGCAACCGCTCAGAACCTGTTCACCGCATTCGCCGACGCTCGCTGCGCGAGGTAGACGCTTCCACAGGGGATGCGGGCCGCTTCACGCTGCCGAAACCGCATGCCCCGTGGGAGCTGCATCGTCGCCCAGTGACATGTGGGGCCCGCCTCGGGGCGAATCCTCCGCCAACCGACACACCGATTTCGCCGACGTTCGCTGCGCGAGGTAGACGCTTCCACAGGGGATGCGGGCCGCTTCATGTCACCGAAGCCGCACACCCCTGTGGGAGCGTGGGCTCTGCGCAGCAGACCCGCGCGAGGGGATTTCAACCCGGGCCAAACGACATTCGCGCCATCTTGGCTTTGCCAAGGATGACGCTCCCACAGGGGATGCGGGCCGCTTCACGCTGCCGAAAACGCATGCCCCGTGGGAGCCGCATCGTCGCGCAGTGACATAAGGGGCCCGCCTCGGGGCGAATTCTCCGCCAACCGACACACCGTGTTCGCAGCCGTTCGCACTGCTAGGCGGCGGCCCACAGAGGGGCTGTGGCTTCCCGACGCTGCGGAACGACGCGGAACCTGTGGGAGCTGCATCGTCGCAAAGCGACATGCAGCGATTCTTCTGCTGAACGGAAAACCGCATTCACCGTTGCTCGATTCACGAGGCGGCGGCTCCCACGGGGTGAC
>JBCCUP010000141.1 GCA_039196715.1 Pseudomonadota bacterium | reverse complement strand
GACCACCACCTGCGGCGTGTACACGCCCCGCCGCCCCGAGAGGCGCAGCGCGTTGTAGTCGCGCTGGCGCAGCGTGTTGGCCGGGCTGGAGAAGGGGTCCTTGTGCGTGCCGTGCCGCCCGTCGACTACTGGGACACGCTGGTCTACGGGCGGCACGGCACGCACAAGGACCCCTTCTCCAGCCCGACCTACACGCTGCGCCAGCGTGACTACAACGCGCTGCGCCTCTCGGGGCGGAGGGGCGTGTATACGCCGCAGGTGGTGGTCAACGGCCGCTACGGCGCCGTCGGTTCGCGCCGCGGCGACGTTCTCGACGGCATCAACCGGGTGGAGCGCTCGGCGGTGGAGCTGCAGGTGTCGGCCGCGACTGGCACGACGCTGACGGTCGCGTTGCAGGGTGACCTCTCGGACGTGCCGGACGACGCGCAGGTCTGGCTCGCGGTCTTCGACATCGAGGCCACCACCGAGATCACCAGTGGCGAGAACCACGACAAGACGCTGACCAGCCACCACATCGTGCGCAGCTTCGAGCCGGTGTCGCCAGCGGGCGTCACGTCGTTCTCGGTGGCCCCGACGCTGGGTGAAGGGCAAGGCTGCGCGCTGCTGGTGCAGTCGCCCGACCTCGGCCCGATCCACGGGGCGGCCTACTGCCCTGAGTCTGTCTGGCGCAACGCGGCGAGCTAGCGCCGCTGCGCTGCGCGTCACCGCCGGGTCGATCCGGCGGGCGTGACTGCCGTACCCTAGGCGCCTCCCCACCGGAGCGCGACCATGGGCGACCCCTGCATCATCTGTGTGGCCATCACGGGCTCGTTGCCGCGCAAGGAAAACAACCCGGCCGTGCCGATCAGCGTGGCCGAGCAGGTCGAGAGCACGCAGGCGGCGTTCGAGGCGGGCGCGACCATCGCGCACTGCCACGTGCGCAACGCCGACCAGTCGCCCACGTCTGACCCGGATAAGTTCGCCGCGCTGCAGGCGGGCCTCGAGCGCCACTGCCCAGGCATGGTGATTCAGTTCTCGACCGGCGGCCGCTCGGGCGCCGGCACCGAGCGCGGTGGCATGCTGCCGCTCGCGCCCGACATGGCCTCGCTCGCGGTCGGCTCCAACAACTTCCCGACCCGTGTCTACGAGAACCCGCCGGACCTTGTCGATCACCTCGCCGCGCTGATGCGCACCCACCGCGTGACGCCCGAGATCGAGGCCTTCGACCTCAGCCACATTTTTCAGGCCGTCCAACGGCACGCCGCGGGACGGCTCTACGGCAAGCTCTACATCCAGTTTGTCATGGGCATCACGAACGCGATGCCGGCGGACAAGCGGGCGTTCGAGTTCTACGTCGAGACGGTGCAGCGCCTGGCGCCGGACGCGAACTGGTGCGCGGCCGGCATTGGTCGGGAGCAGCTGCGCGTCAACGAGTGGGCGATCGCGGCGGGGGGCCACACGCGCACGGGGCTCGAGGACAACGTGCGCCTCGACAAGCGCACGCTGGCGCCGTCGAACGCGGCGCTGGTGGAACGGGTGGTCGCACTGTGCGAGCGCTACGAGCGGCCGGTGGCGAGTGCCGCCGAGACACGCGCGCTGCTCGGCCTGCGCCCGATCGAGGCCGCCGCCTGACGGCCTCTTCGGCTCAGGGGCTCAGCCTGGGGCCTGGTGTGCGCCGGCCCGCTGCCGACGCTGGGCCGGGGCGGCCTTGCAGCTCGGCAGAATGCGCATCTGGCGAGCACGTCTGCAATGGACGATACTTCTCATCACTCCACTAACCGACGGGTGAAGGTTGTCATGCAATATTGGGCGAAGGTGCTGGCTGTTTGCACGGCTGTACTGGGTCTGGGCGGCTGCGCGTCGATCCCGGGCGAGTTCGACTACGCGAGCGACGCCGCCACCGCGGCCCAACTGGAATTGCCTTACCCGCTGCGGGTCACCAGCGTGAACGGGCGCGACGTGACGCTGCCGCCGGTGCTCGAGTTTCCTTACACGGTGAACGTCGACGCCGGCACCGCTTCGGTCGCCTTCCAGTACGGCGAGCCCTGGGGCGTCGGTGACGACAACGAGCTGGTGCGCGGGGAGATCGTGGTGGCGACCTTCGTCGCCCGCCCCGGCGAGCGCTTCACGGTCGAATTCGACCCGCCTGAAGACACCCGCGACCTCGGTGACGCGCCCGAGTACCTCGCGGGCTTCAGCGCCTGGCTGCGCGACCCGAGCGGCGCGCGCATCGACACCACGTCGACCGGCGAAACCGGCGTGTTGGAGGTCAACCTGACCGACATGATGGCCGGCAACAAGCAGCCTGAGACCACGGCCACCGCCGCAGCGGCTGTGCCCACACCGGCGCCCGCGCCGGCTGCAACCACGTCCAGCTCGCGGCTCGAGTCGCTCAAGTCACTCTGGGGCTCGGCAGACGAGGACGAGAAGAAAGCCTTCATGCAGTGGGTGGTCGCGCCCGACAGCTGAGGGCGGGCACGGCGACGGTCTAACGCACCCGGTGTGCCCGGTTGCGCATTTACAATATTTGGCTTAGGAACTCGCGCGTCCGCGGGTCCTTGGCGTCCTCGAAGAAGGTGCTCGGCGGGCCGTGCTCGACGATGACGCCGCGGTCGGTGAAGTAGATGTGGTCGGCGATTTCCTTCGCGAACCCCATCTCGTGGGTCACCAGCATGCAGGTCATGCCCTCTTCGGCGAGGTCCTTGATGGTGACCAACACCTCCTTGACGGTCTCCGGGTCGAGCGCGGCCGTGACCTCGTCGAACAGCATGATGTCCGGGCTCATCGCGAGTGAGCGCGCGATCGCGACGCGCTGTTGCTGGCCGCCGGAGAGCTCGCCTGGGTAGGCGTCTTCCTTGCCCTTGAGCCGCACCTTCTCGATCAGCATGCGCGCGCGTTTCTCGACCTCGGCCGGGTCCTGCTTCAGCACCTTGATCGGTGCCATCATGATGTTCTGCAGCGCGGTCTTGTGCGGGAACAGGTTGTATTGCTGAAAGACCATGCCGACTGTCTTGCGCAGCTCGAGTTTGTCGAGCTTGGCGTCGTTGACCTCCTGGCCCTCGACCGTGATCGAGCCCTGCTGGATGTCGTTGAGCGCGTTCACACAGCGGATCAGCGTCGACTTGCCCGAGCCCGAGGGGCCGATGATGCAGATCACCTCGCCCTTCATGACGTCCATCGAAATGCCCTTGAGCACCTCGAGGTCGCCGAAGGACTTGTGTACGTCCTTGATCGAGACGATGGGTTGATCCGGGGTCCAGGTGGGGTTTGGCATAGGGGTTCCTAGTGTTCGGGCCACACCACAGGGTTTGGCTCAGAACGGTTGTGTGTTGGCATCGCGAGGCGCCCGCCGACGGGAAGAGTGGTTCTCCTTCCGAGGGGGGCAACGACGCGAGGGCGGCACACAACCGTTCCCGCAGGGCGCGTGCCCGGCGATGTGAAAAGGGGCGCGTCAGCGCTCAACGCAAACGGACTGGTGCGCGACGCCGCGTACCAGGCATGCGCTGAGTCGACAGTGTGGTGTGGTCCGAGCACTTACAATTTCACCGCGAAACGTCGTTCAAGCGCGATCGTGGCGCGGGCGATCGGGTAGCAGTAGGCGAAGAACACCAGCAACGCAAAGCCGTAGAACGGGATCAGCAGTTCGGGGCGGTTGTTTTCGGCCTCGATCGCCTGGCGGCTCAGGGTGATCAGCTCCTCGACGCCCAACAACGAACAGAGCGGTGTCGCCATTGTCAGGATCGCGTACCAGTTCATCCAGGGCGGGATCATGCGCTTGAAGCACTGCGGCAGGATGATCTGCCACAGCGTTTGCTGGCGCGTGTAGGCGAGCGACTCGGCCGCCTCCCACTGGCCGCTCGGCACCGAATTGATCGCGCCGCGCACCACCTCGGCGATGTTGGCCATGATCGGCAGGCAGAGCCCGAACACGGCTTTCATCCAGTCCGGGATGCGGATCACCGTGTCGCCGATCTCGATCTCGTAGGGCAGCGCCAGCAGCACGATGAAGAGCAGCACCAGCCAGGGCGAGTTGCGGAACACCTGCGTGGTGATCTGCGCGGGCAGCCGAATCAGCCGCGACGGCGAGATCTGCATCAAGCCGAGCACCACGCCTGCGACGGTGCCGATCGCCATGGCGAGGAAGGAGATGATGATGTTGAACAGGAACCCGCCGGTGATGACGAAGGGAATCCAGCGCCACAGCGCCGCGAAGGCGTCGCCCATGCTGTAGCCGGTCGCCGCCGAGGCCACCACCGGCCAGAGGCCAACGAGGCCGATCAGCGCCAGCCACGCCCAGCCCGGGGTCGACGCCAGCCAACGCGAGAACAAGAGGTCCTCGGGGGCGCCCGCCGCGTGGGCGTTGAACGGTTTCAGCACCAGCAGGTCGGTGCGGGGCGGGGTGTGCAGGCCGGGAGTGCCGTCGCGTCGCATGGCTCAGCCTCCGTAGCCCGGGATGCGCATGGCGCGCTCCCACCGGTTCATGCCGAGCACCAGCAGCCCGACGAGGAAGATGAACGAGAAGAACAACAGCAGCATGGTCGGGTACTGTGCGCTCGGGTAGTCGCTCCAGATGCTCACGCACTGGTAGAGCAACTCCGGCACCGCAATCGCGATCGCCTGTGTGGTGGTCTTCACGAGGTTGACGAGGTTGTTGTTGAGCGCCGGCAGCGACACGCGGAAGGCCAGCGGCAGGACGATGTCGGTGTAGGTCTGGAAGCGCGAAAAGCCGAGCGCGCTCGCCGCCTCCTGGGTCGACTCGGGCACCGCCTCGATGCCCGCGCGAAAAATTTCGACGTTGAAGGCGCCGGCGAAGAAGGAGAGCGAGATGATCGCCCAGCCCGTGCTTGAGATCAGCGGCACCTGGGTCCAGCCGTCGG
>JBCCUP010000140.1 GCA_039196715.1 Pseudomonadota bacterium | reverse complement strand
GATTCGGGCGGAGCTCGATCGCCTTTTCGCCGAGGGTCGCTGGGCCTACCGCTTCGATGTCGTTGCCACGCTCGCCGGCGCCCCGGACACGGGCGGGGCTGCGGCGGTCATGGTGCGTCGCAGCTTGCCCATATACCTCGGCGATTGACGCGTTCCCTTGGGCGCGCCTTGACGCCAGCGGTGGGGCTTTCCATGCTGGGTGTCGGATTCACGCCGTCGATGCCCCATGGCCTACGAACTGGCGCAGCTCAACATTGCCCGCTTTCGCGTGCCGGTCGATGACCCGATCAACGCCGACTTCGTCAACAACCTCGACCGGGTCAACGCCGAGGCGGAGGCGCAGCCGGGCTTTGTCTGGCGACTCACCGGCGAGGGCAACAACGCGACCGACCTGCAGGCCTTTGACGACCCACTGATCATCGTCAATCTCTCGGTCTGGTCGGACATCGGCGCCCTGGTCGACTACGTCTACCGCAACCCCGTCCACACCGAGATCATGCGCCGCCGCAAGGAGTGGTTCGACCGGATCGACTTCCACCTCGCGCTCTGGTGGGTCGAGGCGGACCACCGCCCGAGCGTGGCCGAGTCGAAGCTCCGGCTCGAGCTGTTGCGGTGCTGCGGCCCGACGGAGGCCGCCTTCATCTTCAAGCACGCCTTCGCCCCGCCGACCGGCGAACGCCTCCACCCCTTCAAGGGCGTCGCAGTCAGCTGATCGGACGCGCGCCTCGCCGGGTTCAGGCCGCGTCGGCTACCGCGCCGCGGGTCCACACGGTCTGGATGTTGGCGCGTTTCGCGAGGCTGATGAGTTTTTGCAACAGGTCGTCGTCGGTGTCGAGTTGCGGGTCGTAGTTGATCGGCGACCCGGCTGCGGTGGGGTCGACGCACAGCGCGTCGAACTGGTAGCCGACGTCGAAGCGGCCCACCGGGATGTCGAGCACGTCGGCGCCGCCGGCGGTGGCGAGGTAGAAGGCCTCGCGGAAGTCGATGCGTTGCTGTTCGACCCGCCGCTCGTCGCGCGGCGTATGCGGGTTCACGCCTTCCTCAAGCAGACGGGAGGCGTGGATCGCGTGCCGCGCGGCGTCGAGGATCGACGCGCTCGGGCCGCCGGAGATGTCGGTGCCCAGGCCCACGCGCACGGCCTTGTCGAGGGCGCGCCTGAGCGGAAACACCGCGTTGGAGAAGTAGATGTTGGACAGTGGACAATGCGCAACCCCGGCCCCGGCTTCACGCAAGGTGTCCATGTTTGCGTCGGTCAGGAAGTTGCTGTGTGCGAGCACCGTGTGTCGGCCGATCAGGCCGAAGTCGTTGAGCGCGTCGGTGTCGGTCTTGCCAGTGCGGTCGATCACGTACTGGTGCTGCCAGTCGCTCTCAGAACAGTGCGTCTGGATGTGGCACGCGGTGGTGGCGGCGAGATCGCCGAGGCCTTTCAGCGCGGTGTCGGTACAGCTCGGGATGAACCGCGGCGTGACAATCGGTTGCACCGTCGCGTGGCTGTTGCCGGGCAGCGTGCGTACGTACTCGATGAAGGCGGCGCTCTCGGCGAGTGCCTGTTCGGTGGAGGCGTCGCGGTAGTCGTCGGGGCACTGGTCGGGGTTGTCCATCACGACCTTGCCGACGAAAGCCCGTTGGCCACGTGCGAGGCAGATGTCGGCGAGCGCGCGGCTGGCAGCGTCGTGGATCGTGGCGAAGTACACCGCGGTGGTGGTGCCCTCGGCCAGCAGCGAACCCACCATGTCGTCGTAGACCCGCTCGGCAAACGCGAGGTCGCGGTAGCGCGCTTCGAGCGGGAAGGTGTACTGCTGCAGCCAGACCTCGAGCGGCACGTCCAGCGCCTTGCCGAGCTGGGGCCACTGCGGTGCGTGGATGTGCAGGTCGACCAGGCCGGGCAGCAGCACGGTGTGGTTTGGCAACCGCACCAGGCGGTTGGTGCGTTTGGCGTCGTCGAGCCGGGGGGCGTAGGCGGCGTCGTCGGTGCGCAGCACGGCGGCGATCGACCCGTCCGCGTCGACGTCGATCAGCGCGTCGCGCACAACCTCAATGTGCCCGCGCGCCGGCGCGTGGATGAAAGTGCTGTGAACAACGTGGCCGCGAACGGTGCTCATGGACGTCTCTGCCAGGCGCGGCGGTGTGTGCCGCACCTGGCAGTCTGGCACACCGGGTCGGGATTGCCCGCCCCGGGTGTGCCCGTTGCCCGCTGCATCAGTTCGGCAGTTGGGTCTCCACGCCCTGCACGAGCCAGTCGATGCCGAGCAGCGAACCGTCGTCGAGCGTGGCGCCAGCAGCGACCTTTTCACTGCCGTCCTGACCAATCACCGGACCGTCGTAGGGGTGGAAACTGCCGGACGAGATCGCATCCACCACGCCCTGCAGCTCGGCCTTCTGCTCCGCCGACAGGTCGTCGCTGAGCGAGGACACGCCAACCGCGCCGTCGGCCATGCCGCCCCAGTAGGCGGTGCCCTCGAAGTTGCCGTCAAGCGTTGCCTGTACCTGGCTGACGAAGTGCGGGCCCCAGTCGATCGTCATCGACGCGAGCAGCTTGGTCGGCGCGTACTTCTTCATGTCTGACGAGGTGTTGATGACGTAGAAGCCGTCTTCCTCGGCCACGGTCACGACCGACGGCGTGTCCTGGTAGAGCGAGAACACCACGTCGGCGGACTGCGCCACCAGGGAACGCGCGGACTCCTGCGCCTTGGCGGGGTTGAACCACGAGTTCAGCCAGACCACCTTGACGCTGATGTCCGGGTTGGTGCGCTGGGCGCCCATCGTGAAGGTGTTGATGATGCCGATGACCTCGGGGATGGCGTAGGCTGCGACCACGCCGAGGGTGTTGGACTCGGTCGCGTAGCCCGCCGCCATGCCGGCGACGTAGGCGCTCTCGTAGTTGCGCGTCTGGAAGTTGCCGAAGTTCTTCGCGGTCTTGTAGCCGCTGGCGTGGATGAAGGTCATGTCGGACTTGCGCTTGGCGAGCTTCAGGCCGTCGTTCATGTAGCCAAAGGAGCCGATCATGATCATGCCGGCGCCGCTCGAGGCCATCTGGTTCATGACGCGCGCGGCGTCCGGCCCTTCCGGCACGTTCTCCACGACCACGCTTTCGACCTGGTCGCCGAAGGCGGCCTCGATCGCCTCGCGGCCCTCGTCGAGTTTCTTGGCCCAACCGACGTCGCCGATCGGGGACGGGTAGATGAAGCCGATCTTGAGCTTGTCGGCGTGCGCGGCCGTGCTGGCCAGGGCGGTCGACAGCACCAGGGCGGCCGACAGGGTCAGGCTGGATAAATTCCGTGCGATTCGCATGGTGTTCTCCTGTGTGGGTTAACTGGACGGTCTGTAGGTTAACTGGACGGTTTGAAGGTTTGCCCAAGACTCATCGGGCTGTTGAGTTGGATGAACGTCGGGTTGCGCGAGATCACCGCGAGCACCACGATCGTGATGATGTAGGGCGAGGCTGACAGCAACTGCGACGGCACGTTCAGGCCGAACCCCTGGATCGACAATTCGAGCAGGGAAATCGCGCCGAAGAGGTAGGCGCCTGCCGCCACCCGCGGCAGAATCCACGAGCCGAACACCACCAGCGCGACGGCGATCCAGCCGCGGCCGGCGACCATGCCGTCGGCCCAGAGTGCGGTGTAGGCGGTGGACAGGTAGGCCCCGCCGATGCCGGCCATGGCGCCGCCGAAAGCCACCGCGGCAAAGCGGATCAGCCGCACGCGGTAGCCGAGTGCGTGTGCGGCGTCCGGCGACTCGCCAACCGCGCGGATGACGAGCCCGAGCTTGGTGCGGCTGAGCACCCACCACAGCAACGCGATCACCGCGAACGAGCCGTAGACCATGATGTCGTGCTGGAACAACGCCGGCCCGATCACCGGCAGGTCGGAGAGCGGGCCAAAGTCGAGTTTCTTCAGCGCGTCGACGGTGGTGCCCTCGTAGCGTTTGCCGATCGCCGCCGACAGCCCGAGCCCGAGCACGCCGACCGCAAGGCCGGTTGCGACCTGGTTGGCGAGAAAGAACAGCGTGACCACGGCGTAGAGCGTCGAGACCAGCATGGCGGCGCCCGCGCCAACGAGAAAGCCGAGGGTGTGCGACCCGGTCACAGCGACGGTCACGAAGCCGGATGCGGCGCCAACCGCCATCATGCCCTCGACACCGAGGTTCAGCATGCCAGTCTTCTCGGCGACGAGCTCGCCGAGGGCCGAATACAAGAGCGGCACCGTGGCGGCGAGGGTGCCGGCGAGAATGAAGACGAGCGTGTCGCTCACGGCGGTGTTCTCCCCGCGGTGTGCGGCGCAGCGCGGCGAAAGCGGTGGTTCAGGAGTACCGCGCTCGCAAGGTAGAACAACAGCAGCATGCCTTGCAGGATGTGGGTTACCGCGCTCGGCAAGCCGACCGAGAGGCGGGCGAAGTCGCCGCCGACGTAGATCAGCGCCATGAGTGCGCTGGAGAAGACGATACCGATCGGGTGCAGGGCGCCGAGAAAGGCCACGGTGATCGCGGCGAAGCCGTAGCCCGGCGAGATGTTCCGCTGCAGCATGCCGATCGAGCCCGCCACTTCGGCAACACCGGCGACCCCGGCTGCGGCGCCGCCGATCAACAGCGACACCCAGACCGCGCGGCGCTCGCTGAAGCCTGCGTAGCGGGCGGCGGCCGGGCTCACGCCGCCGACGATGAGCTTGTAGCCCCAGAGGCTGCGCTGCATGAACACCCAGGCTGCGACCGTTGCGGCGAAGGCGATCAGCAGCGAGGTGTTGGCGCGGGTGTCTTCGAGCAGGATGCCGAAGAGGGCCGCGTCCGAGAACAGAATGGACTGCGGGAAATTGAAGCCCATCGGGTCGCGCAAGGGCCCGGTGACGAGGTAGTAGAGCAGTTGCAATGCGATGCTCGAGAGCATGAAGGTCACGAGGATCTCGTTGGCGTTGAACGCGGTGCGCAGGAACGCGGCAATCGCGGCCCAGGCCATGCCGGCGAACGCCCCGATCAGCACCATGCCCGGCAACAGCCAGGCGGACTCGGTGCCGTCGAGGAAAATTGCCAGCGAGCCGCCCGCGATCGCGCCGAGGATCAGTTGGCCCTCGGCGCCGATGTTCCAGACGCGCGCGCGAAAGCCGATGGCGAGCCCCTGCGCGATCAGCAAGAGTGGCCCCATTTTCAACAGCACCTCGCCTACGCCGTACTGCGAGGTCAGCGGCTCGACCAGAAAGGCGTGGAAGCCCTTGGCCGGCGAGATGCCGTAGAGCGCGAACACCACCGAACCGCCGAGCAGCGTCAGGCCGATCGCGATGGCCGACACTGCGAAGGTGGCCGCGGTCGAGTGTTGGGTGCGGGGTTCGAGTCGCAGGTCAAACACGGGCGCTGCCCTTGGCG
>JBCCUP010000139.1 GCA_039196715.1 Pseudomonadota bacterium | reverse complement strand
TGTGAGCTTGGCGCGCCAGAGCGCCTTGCCGCGTTTGTCTGCAGCGTGAACTTGAAAGACGGACTTTGCAATATCGACCCCAACGTGGGTAATGTGCATAACGGACTTCCTCCTCATCGTTTCGTTTCAATGGGTTACGTGTAAACACCATTGTGGTGCCCAGACACCGTCAGTCGAAAGGGTGGGGAGAAGTCCATCCCATTGTCGTCCTCGCGCCAGCGAGACGCCGCGATGGATGCGCGCACGGCGTATGGGCTTGGTGTTCTGCTCTTCGCCGTGTGTCGCTGCGCGACGACTCGGCTCCCACAGGGAATGCGAAAACTAGTCGGGTAGTTGCACTGACGACGGCGCAGCTCTCACTGCTTTGACGTCGTTCCGTGGGAGCGTCGTCCTCGCGCCAGCGAGACGCCGCGATGGGTGGGTGCACAGCTGTGTGGGGCTGGCGCCTAGCGGTTCGGCACGAAGGGTTGGCCGAGTGAGGCGGGGGTGTTGAGGAGGGTGAGGCGCTTGTTGCGCGAGATCAGCACCAGCACGACGATGGTCGCGAGGTAGGGCATGGCGCTCAGCAGTTGCGACGGCAGTTGGATGCCGAAGGCCTGGGCGTGGAGTTGGCCGATGGTAACGGCGCCGAAGAGGTAGGCGCCGGCCAGGACCCGGGCGGGGCGCCAGGTGGCGAACACCACCAACGCGAGGGCGATCCAACCGCGGCCCGCAGTCATGTTCTCGACCCACTGCGGCGTGTAGACCAGCGAGAGGTGCGCGCCGCCGAGGCCGGCGCAGGCACCGCCGAACATCACCGCGAGGTAGCGGATGCGCACCACGCCGATGCCGAGCGCGTGGGCCGAGTCGTGGTTGTCGCCGACGGCGCGGAGGGTCAACCCGGCGCGGGTGCGGAACAGAAACCACGCGACCCCCACGGTCAGCGCGATCGAGAGGTAGAAGATCGGGTCCTGGCTGAACAGTACGCGGCCGACGAGCGGCAGCTCGTTCAGCAGGGGAATCTCCCAGGTGGCGAGTTTCTGGCCGGCGACGCCGACGAAAGGCTCGCCGATCATGCCCGACAGGCCGAGTCCGAGCAGGGTCAGCGCGAGGCCCGACGCCACCTGGTTGGTGGCGATGGTCAATGTCAGGAAGCCGAACAGCGTCGAGAACAGCGCGCCGACCACGGCGGCGGCGCAGACGCCGAGCCAGGGTGAGCCGGTGGTCGCGGTGACGGCGAAGCCGGTGGCGGCGCCCATGACCATCATGCCCTCGACGCCGAGGTTCAGGACGCCCGAGCGTTCCACGACGAGTTCGCCGAGCGCGGCGAGCAACAGCGGCGTCGAGGCGGTGACAATCGTGATCAGGATGTTTTCAGCGATCTCCACGGGGGGCTCCGAAGACGGGGGCGGCGTTCGTGTGGCCGCGGTCGGTGCAGTTGGCCTTTGGCGCGCTCATGCGGTGGGCGAGCGCCGGCCAAAGCGCACCTGGTAGTGAATCAGGGTGTCGGTGGCGAGCACGAAGAAGAGCAGCATGCCCTGAAACACGCGCACCACCTTGTCGGACAGGCCGAGCGACATCTGCGCGGCCTCGCCGCCGAGGTAGGTCAGCGCGAGCACGAGCCCCGCCGCGACAATGCCGAGCGGGTTCAGCCGGCCGAGGAAAGCGACGATGATCGCGGTGAAGCCGTAGCCCGGTGAAATCACCGGGCGCAACTGTTGCCCGGCGCCCGAGACTTCGGCGAGGCCCGCAATGCCGGCGAGTGCACCCGAGAGGCAGAACGCGAGGAACACCGTGCGCTGCTCGGAAAACCCCGAAAAGCGGCCTGCGCGCGGGCTCAGCCCGACCACGCGGAAGCGGTAGCCGGTCAGCGTTTTGCGCTGCACCACCCAGAGCACGATCGCCGCGACCACGGCGAAGACGATCCCCCAATGCGCCCGCCCCGAATCCGGCCAGACCATCGGCAGCGTTGCGGCGTCGGAGAAAATCCGGCTCTCGGGGAAGTTGTAGCCCTCTGGGTTGCGCCAGGGGCCGCGCACCAGCCAGTCGAGAAAGAGCTGGGCGACGTAGACCAGCATCAGGCTCGTCAGGATCTCGTTGGTGTTGAACCGCGTTTTCAGCAGCGCCGGGATCGCCCCGTAGGCTGCGCCGCCCAGCGCACCCATGAGAATCATCAACGGCAGCAGAAACCACGGCGTGAATTCGGGCGCCAAGACCGGCAGCGCCGAGCCGAGGATCGCGCCCATGATGAACTGGCCCTCGGCGCCGATGTTCCAGTTGCGTGACTGAAAACACAGCGCGAGGCCGACGGCGATCAGGATCAGTGGCGCTGCCTTGATCAGCAGCTCGTGGATCGACCAGGTCTCGGTCAGCGGCTCGATGAAGTAGGTGTAGAGCGCCAGCCCGGGCGCCTGGCCCTGGGCGGCGAAGAGCAGCGCCCCGACCGCAACGGTCAGGCAGAGGGCAATCAGCGGCGAGACGGCGGCGAACCAGGCCGACGGCTGCTGGCGTTTGACGAGGGTCAGGTTCATGCGGCGTGCTCACCGGCGCTGTGGCCGTGTCGCTGGCCGTGACCGCCCATCAGCAGCCCGATGCGCTCAAGCGTGGCCTCGCCGATCGGCATCGGCTCGCTTAGATGGCCGTCGTGGATCACGGCGATCGCGTGGCAGACCTCGAACAGCTCGTCGAGGTCCTGGCAGATCACCAGCACCGCCGAGCCGGTCGCGGCGAGCGCGAGCAGCGCGCGGCGGATGTGCGAGGCGGCACCGGCGTCGACGCCCCAGGTCGGTTGGTTGACCACCAACACGCGCGGGGCGCGGTCGAGCTCGCGGCCGATGATGAACTTCTGGAGGTTGCCGCCCGAGAGTTCGTTGGCGCGCGGGTCCGGACTGCCGCAGCGCACGTCCAGGGCCTTGATCACGCGCGCGCTCGCGGCTTTCAACGCGCCGCTTTTCAGCCAGCCGAGCGGGCCGAGAAAGGCCGCGCGATCAGACGCGTGGCGCGAGAGCAGCAGGTTGTGGCTCAGCGCGTCGTCGGGCACGGCACCGTGGCCGAGGCGCTCCTCGGGCACGAAGGCCGCACCGAGCGCACGTCGCGCGCCGATGTCGAGCCGCCCGGCTGAGGAGCCGAGGATGTCGATGTCGCCGCTCGCGTCCTGCAGGGCTTCGCCTGACAACGCCTCGAACAATTCCGATTGCCCGTTGCCGGCGACGCCCGCGATGCCGACGATCTCGCCAGCGCGCACGCGCAGGTCGATGCCGCGCAGCGGCACCGCGAACGGGGTCTCGGGCGCTCGGCTCAGCGCGTTCAGCGCCAGCAGCGTTTCACCGGGGCTGTCGGCGTCGCCGCGCTCGACGGCCGCCACGCTGTTGCCGACCATCAGGGTCGCGAGTGACGCGGCGGTCTCGGCGCGCGGGTCGCAGTCGGCGACGACCTTGCCGTGGCGCAGCACGGTGGCGCGGTCGCACAGGCGTTGCACTTCTTCGAGCCGGTGGCTGATGTAGAGGATCGATTTGCCGTCACTGCGGAGTTGCTCGAGCGTGACGAAGAGCTTGTCGGCCTCCTGCGGGGTCAGCACCGAAGTCGGCTCGTCGAGGATCAACAAGTCCGGCTCCTGCAGCAGGCAGCGGATGATCTCGATGCGCTGCCGCTCGCCAACCGAGAGGTCGCCGACCACGGCGTCGGGGTCGAGCGGCAGACCGTAGCGCTCCGAGAGCGACTTCGCCGCGGCGTTGAGGTCGCTGTGCTGGTCGGCGTCGTCGAGCGACAGGGCGATGTTCTCGCCCGCGGTCAACGCGTCGAACAGCGAAAAGTGCTGAAACACCATGCCGATGCCGAGCGCGCGCGCGGCGCGGGGGCTCGTGATCTCGACCGGGTCACCGCGCCAGTGCATGTCGCCGCTGTCACGGCCGAGCACGCCGTAGATCATCTTCACCAGCGTGCTCTTGCCCGCGCCGTTCTCGCCGAGCAGGGCGTGGATCTCGCCCGGCGCAATACTGAGGTCGACGTTGTCGTTGGCCAGCGTACCCGGGAAGGCCTTGCGTATCTGGCGGAGGTCGAGCAGAGGCGTCGTCATGGGCTCGGGGGCTGCCGGTTCGTGCACGGGCGGCATTGTCCCACAGGACGGCGGTGCGCAGCAGCAGGCAGCCCGCGACGTCGGCTTGACGCGGATTGGCGTTCGGCTGGTCTTTCAGCCGCCGTGGGCGTGCGCCGGCGGTGCTGCTGGTTGCGGCACGGCGGTGCCGAACCGGTCACGCGCGACCAGGGTGTCGGCGACGATCAGCGCCGCCACTTCGGCCGGGGCGCGGCTTGCGGTTGCCGGGCCGATCGGGCACGCGAGTCGCTCGAGCGCGGTGGCCGCCGCCGCCTCGCCGACTGTACGTCGGAGTTCGCGCTCGAGCCTGCGGCGTTTGCTGTGCGAGCCGATCAAGCCCACCCAGGCCACCTCGGGTGTGGTGAGTGCCGCCTGGCAGACGCGGTAGTCGAGCGCGTGGTCGTGCGTCATGACCAGCACGAGCGTGCCCGGGGGCAGGTCGCGCAACACCGACTCGGGGTGGGTGATCAGCTCGACACCGGAGTCGGCATAGGCGTCGCGCGTGTCGACGTGGTGCAGGCGAAAGGGCAGGTGGGCACACTGCCGCGCGACCGCCTGCCCGACGTGGCCGGCGCCGAACAGCAGCAGGTCGGCGCTGCCGGCTTCGACCGGGTGCACGAGCTGCACTCCGGTGTCGTTGCTCTTGCACGCGGACGCGCTCGAATCAGGTGTCCAGTGGACACGCCGACCGTGCGCGTCGCCCGTGTGCGTCAGCGTGCCGAGGCTGCGGTCGAGCGCGACATTCTCAAGCCAGGCCCGGTCGTCATCATCGAGACGCTCGAACAGCAAGGTTACGCGGCCACCGCAACACTGTCCCCGGTCGGCACCGAGCACGATGCGATCGAGTGTCCACCCGGCGTCTGCGTCGACTGCACGGGCGGTATCGATGGCCTGCCACTCCAGTCGGCCGCCGCCGACGCTGCCGGCGAAGTTGCCGTGTGTGACTGCCATGCACGCCCCGACTTCACGGGGTGCAGAGCCTTCGACGGCTGCGACGGTGACCAGCACCACCGCGTCGCCGGCGCGGCGTGCCGCGCGGGCGAGTTGCCATGCGGCGCGGTTGCTCACGGCGCCGGGGCGTCCAGCGCCAGCAGGATGCGTTCGGGAGTGGCCGGTGCGTCGAGTAGCGCGCCCGGCCGCCCGGTCTCGGCCCAGACGGCCTCCTGCAGGGCTTGCAGCACGCTGATTGCCAGCATCAGCGGGGGCTCGCCGACCGCCTTCGACCGGTGCACGGTCGGTTCTCGGTTTTCGCCCGCAGCCCACAAGGCGGCGTTGAAGACCGCGGGGCGGTCGGCGAGCCCCCGCTGATGCTGGCAATCAGCGTGCTGCAAGCCCTGCAGGAGGCCGTCTGGGCCGAGACCGG
>JBCCUP010000138.1 GCA_039196715.1 Pseudomonadota bacterium | reverse complement strand
GTTCTTCTTCCTCGAGGCGTTTGCGCTCTTCCTCTTCCTGGCGCTTGCGTTCTTCTTCCTCGAGGCGTTTGCGCTCTTCCTCTTCCTGGCGCTTGCGTTCTTCTTCCTCCAGGCGTTTGCGCTCTTCTTCTTCCTGACGCCTGCGTTCTTCTTCCTCCAGGCGTTTGCGCTCTTCTTCCTGACGCTTGCGCTCTTCTTCCTCTAGCCGCTTGCGCTCGGCTTCGAGTCGCGCACGCTCGGCTTCGAGCCGCAAACGCTCTTCTTCCTGGCGCTGACGTTCAGCCTCTTCGCGTTGACGGCGTTCCTCGGCTTCGATGCGTTGCCGTTCCAGCTCGGCCTGGCGCTCGCGTTCTTCGGCCTCGAGCCGTTGACGCTCGGCTTCGAGCCGCTGGCGTTCGGCTTCCTGGCGTTGCCGCTCTTCCTCGAGTCTCAGGCGCTCCTGCTCGAGCCGGAGCCGCTCGGCCTCCTGGCGCTGCCGCTCTTCCTCTTCAAGCCGCTGCTGCTCAGCCAACTGGCGTTGGCGCTCGGCTTCCTCGCGCTGCAGTCGCGCTTCTTCTTCGAGCCGAGCGCGCTCGGCTTCTTCGGCCGCGAGCCGCTCGGCCTCCTGACGCAATCGCTCGGCTTCGGCCAACCGCGCACGTTCCTCGGCCTCGCGTTGCAGGCGCTCGGCTTCAAGCCGTTGCTCTTCCTCGAGGCGTGCCTGCTCGGCGCGTTCAAGCTCCTCGATTTGCGCGCGCACGGTGGCAGCGTCGACGGCGACTGCCTGGATCGGCGAGTCGTCGTCGAGTGGCATGTCCGGCCGAGACCGCTCGAAACCGATTTCCGCCACCAGCAGCACGGCGAGGAACGCGTGCCCGAGAAAGGACAGCAACCATGCGACAGCCTTGGCACGCGTGAAGCCCATTGTCAGCCTGGCGGCTCCGTCATGAGCCCGATTTCGCCGGCGCCGCCGGCTTGCAGAATGGCCATGGCCGCCACCACGCGCCCGTAGGGCACGCTGTCATCACCGGCGACGAGCACGCGTTTGCCCGGTTGCTGGCGCAACACCGCCGCGACCAACTGCAGGATCACATCGCGGGTCTGCGGCTGGTCGGGGTCGGCGCCAACGTTGAGGAACATCGCACCGTCCGCCGTGACCGTGAGGATCAACGGTTCCTGTTGGCGGGTATCCAGGGTTTCGGCCTGCTCCTGCGGTAACTGCACGTCGACGCCGGTTTTCAGGAGCGGCGCCGTGATCATGAAGATCACCAACAGCACCAACATGACATCGATGTAGGGGACGACGTTGATCTCGGCCACGTGGCGTCGGGATCGACTCCGCCGTTGCACGCTGGCCATCAGTTCATGCCTTGCTGCCGCCCCGCGTGCAGCTGCCGGTTGAGCAAGTTGCAGAATTCCTCGGAGAAATTCTCGTAGCGGTTGAGCAACCGGTCGATCTGGTTGGCGAAACGGTTGTAGAAGATGACGGCCGGGATCGCAGCGAACAGCCCGATGGCGGTCGCAATCAGCGCCTCGGCGATGCCCGGCGCCACCATCGCGAGCGTGGCCTGCTGCACGTTGCCAAGCGCCCGGAAGGAATTCATGATGCCCCAGACGGTGCCGAACAGGCCGATGTACGGGCTGACCGAGCCGACCGTCGCGAGGAAGGCGAGCCCGTTTTCGAGTTCATCCGTCTCGCGCGACAGCGCCAGGCGCATCGAGCGCTGCGAGCCGTTGAAAATCACCTCGTTGTCCGAGCTGCGGCGTGCCAGCCGCCCGTACTCGCTGAAGCCCGCCTCGAAGATCCGCTCGAGGCCGCGCAGTGTGGCGCGGTGGGGTTTGAGGTCGCGGTAGATGTCGGACACGTCACCGCCGGCCCAGAAGGTGTCTTCGAAGCGGTTGGCGTCACGACGGGACCGCCGCAACTGCAGCGCCTTGAGCACGATCGTGCTCCAGGACACCACCGAGGCCAGCACGAGCAGCGCCATCACCGCCTGCACGATCGGGCTCGCTTCCTGAACCAGGTGAATGAGTGACATGTCAGCAGTCGGCATTAGCGTTCACCTTGCATGGCCTCGGTTAGCATCTTGGGGATGGGGGTGGGCCGACCGGTCTCGGCGTCCACGCACGCGACCTGCACCGACGCGGTCACCAGCGCGTCGGGCTGCTCCACATGTCGCACCGCTTGCCCGAACACCACGCTGGCCCGCCTTACCGTGTCCACGCGCACGCTCACCCGGAGCGCATCGTTGAAACGGGCGGGCTTGCGGTAGTCCACGGCGACGCGCCGCACCACGAACTGCAGGCCCTGCCGCGCCAGCCACGCATCCTGTTCGACGCCGACACTGCGGAGGTACTCGGTGCGCGCACGCTCCATGAACCGCAGGTAGTTCGCGTAGTACACAATGCCGCCCGCGTCGGTGTCCTCGTAGTACACCCGCACTGGCCAGCTGAAGTGCTCGCTGGAATTCCCACCATCTCGCGTCAGGCTCGGCATCTCCCTGTCGAGGCCACACAACGCGACCCCCCGCTCACGGCGTCACAGTGTACCGTTTGCGCAGCGGCTTGTAACTTGATTTTCAACTACCGCGTGTATCTTGCGGATTTGAAATAAGTTGTCGTCAAGATTCAGTCGCTCAGGGCCATCGGCTCGGTGTCACGGCCCGCGGGGCGGTCCAACCCGAGTGCGCGCCAGCCGCCCGCCGTTGCCACACGGCCCCGTGGCGTGCGCATCAACAGACCCTGCTGGATGAGAAACGGCTCAACAACGTCTTCAAGCGTCCCGGCGTCCTCACCGATGGCCGCGGCGATGTTGTCGAGCCCGACCGGCCCACCGTCGAACTTGCGCACGACCGCGTCGAGCAGACGCCGATCGAGGGTGTCGAGGCCTTGGCGGTCCACTTCGAGCAGGTTCAGCGCCGCATCGGCAATGGCGGCGTCCACCCGACCGTCGCCTTTCACTTCGGCGTAGTCCCGCACGCGGCGCAACAGGCGGTTGGCGATGCGCGGCGTGCCGCGGGCGCGTCGGGCGATCTCGCGCGCACCGTCGTCGTCCAGCGGCAACGCGAGCAGGCCGGCGGCCCGCTGCAGGATGCCGCTCAGGTCATCAACAGCGTAGAAGTCGAGCCGCTGGACGATGCCGAAGCGGTCACGCAGGGGCGAGGTCAACAGGCCCGCCCGTGTGGTCGCGCCGACCAGCGTGAACGGCGGCAGGTCGAGTTTGATCGCGCGCGCCGCCGGGCCCTCGCCAATGACGATGTCCAGTTGCCCGTCTTCCATCGCCGGGTAGAGGATTTCCTCGACCGCAGGGCTCAGGCGGTGGATCTCGTCGATGAACAGCACATCGTGCCGCTCCAGGTTGGTCAGCATGGCCGCGAGGTCGCCGGCCTTCTCCAGCGCCGGCCCCGAGGTCTGGCGCATCGCCACGCCCATCTCGTTGGCGACGATGTGCGCCAGCGTGGTCTTGCCGAGCCCGGGTGGCCCGAAGATCAGCACGTGGTCTAGCGCTTCCTGGCGCCGCCGGGCCGCGTCGACGAAGATCGCCATCTGCTCGGAGACGCGGGGCTGACCCCGGTACTCCGCCAGGCTGCGCGGCCTGAGCGCGCGGTCCTCCGCTGTGTCATGCGCGTGCACGTCACCCGCCACCAGTCGTTCTGTCATCCACCGATCTCCCGCTGCACAGACAAGTGTACCCGTCAGCGGCGCACAAGGGTCGCGGTACCGCGCCCGCCGGCTTGTCGTGCCGCTGCCGGTCGACCCATACTCGGCGCCTCGTGACACCGGTTGCCCCTGCATGCGTCGCCTGATCCTCCTGGTTGCGGCCTGCCTCGGTCTCGGCGCGGCGCACGCCGACGAGGAAAACACCTTCAGGCGCCTGTTCGACGCGTGGTACGCCGCCAACCCGCCGCGCACGGTGCCCGCGGACGCCACCGAGCAAGTGCTGCTGCAGCGCCACCAACCGGTGGTTTACCTCGCGCCCGAGCAGCCGCGCTTTATCGATTTCTACGCCGACTACATCGGCAGCGGGCGCCTCACGGTCGACGGCACACACCACGACACCGTCGACCAGGCGCTCTTGAACGCCCACGGGCTCGACCCCACGGCCCGCTTCGTCCACGCACCGCGCGCGCCCGCGGCCCCTGCCGTCGCGTACGCGCGCTTCGACCGCGACGGTTTCGATGCACGCGGACAGCGCTTCGAGTTCGAGTTCCTGACCTACAACTTCGTCTTCGCCCACTCCGGCCTGCCGCGTGGCCTGCGCTGGTGGCAACGGTTCTTCGCCGGCCTGATCAACGGCAACCGGGACTGGCACCAGCTCGACCACTACGTCGCCGCGACCGTGGCGCTGCACCGGGGCACGCCCGTCGCCGTCACGCTGCAGCAGCACAACTACCTCACGACCTGGCGGATTCCGGCAGACCTCGCGCTCGGGCCGGACGGCCGTGTGCACCTCGACGTCGCAATCGGCTCGAACGAGCTGTACCCGCACGCGCCATCCCGCACGCGCCACCCCACCGTGTCGTTCATCACGCCCGACAACATCGACTTCGTCATGGTCGGGCAGAACCGCCCCGCGCTCGGCGCCTACGACGTCACCGACGGGCAGCAGGCCGTGGACTACGGCTTGCGCTTCCTTGCACCGGCGGACGCGTTCTACGGCTTTCGCGGCCACCTCGGGGCAAAGCGCCGACTGCCGGGGCGCAGCGGCCCGCCCGGTGCCGACTACAACACCCTGCCCGGCCTCAAGCCCCACGCCACGGCCATGGCCGTCAATTGGCGCGGTGATTCGCTCGACGCCGCACGCGATCGATTGCGCGCGCTGCTCGACGGCTGGGCCGTTCAGCCTGCCGCTGTGCAGGCGGCAATCGACACCTTCGCCGAGGCGGCTGGCCTGCTCGCCGACTGAGGCTGGGCTGGCACGGTTTTCAGTGCGTGTGCCGCGCGCAAGTGGCATCATTCCCGGTTTCGCCGCCGGTTGGCGGCACACCCCACAGGACACTGCCATGGATCTCGGGATCTCCGGAAAAAGCGCCACCGTCTGCGCCGCGTCGCGCGGCCTCGGCCGCGGCTGCGCAGAAGCACTCGCCGCCGAGGGCGTCAACCTTGTCATAAACGGGCGCAGCAGCGAGTCGCTCGAGGCGACGGCCGAAGCGATCCGCGCGCGATACGGCGTCGAGGTCACGGCGGTGGCGGCGGACATCGGCACCGACGCCGGGCGCGACGCGGTGATCGCGGCGAACCCGACTCCGGACATCCTGGTGAACAACAACGGCGGGCCGCCGCCGGGCGTCTGGTCCGACTGGGGCCGCGAGGCCTGGCTCGGTGCGGTCGAGCAGAACATGATCACGCCGATCATGATGATCAACGCCCTGTTGCCGGGCATGATGGAACGGGGCTGGGGGCGTGTGGTGAACATCACGTCGCAATCGGTGAAGTCGCCGATCCCGGTGCTCGGCCTGTCGAACGGGGCCCGCGCAGGCCTCACCGGTTTCGTCGCCGGCACCGCGCGTCAGGTGGCCGGCAGCGGCGTGACGATCAACAACCTGCTGCCCGGGCTGAAATGAAATATGCGG
>JBCCUP010000137.1 GCA_039196715.1 Pseudomonadota bacterium | reverse complement strand
GCGCAGGCCCGCGCCTCGCGCGAAGCGCTGCAGCCCGTGCACCCCGACGGCGCGGGTGTGGTCTGGTACGCGACGGGCAGCGTGCGGCCACACGCCTTCCGCACCCCTGCCCCGGCCTGGCGCGACCCGACCTTCAAACGCTTGGCCGCGGGCAAACGCCACCGATTCCGAGCTGATTTTCTGTCTGTTGCGCCACTTTGACGCGGCCAGCCAGCCGGTGACGGCGTTCAAACGCACCGTCGATCTGATAGCTGAAACGGCCCGCGCGGCAGCCGCGAACCACCGGCTGCGGTTGAGCGCGGCCTACACCGACGGCCGACGCCTGGTGGTGGTGCGTTTCGCCTCGGACGGCTGCCCGCCTTCGCTCTACCTCAACCGTGGCCCGCGCGGCGTGGCCGTCGCATCCGAGCCGGTGTGCTGTGGCGTCGGGCGCTGGTGTGCGCTGCCGGTGAATTCAATCAGTGTGCTCACCGCAACCCGCCGGTGCACTCTGCCTCTCTCATCCAGCTGAACGACGCGCGGCGTTCGGCTCCGCGCGCGGGTCTCGCTTGACCCCGGCACAAGCGCTGGCCGTACAATCGATCACCCACGTCAGTGCACGCAACAAGGAACCGCCATGGCAATTCGTTCGACACTGGGGGTCTGCGCGACCGGTCTGGCCCTGCTCGGCACCGCGGCTTCGGCCGAGACCTTTCGCTGGGCCGGGACCACCGACCCGCAGACCATGGACCCGCACGCGGTCAATTCCGCACCGGTTCTCGGCTTTCTGAACAACGTCTACGAGGGACTGGTGCGCCGCGGTCGCGACATGGCGATCGAGCCGGCGCTCGCGACCGGGTGGGAGGCGATTGGCGACGGTGACGGTTGGCGGTTTCGCCTGCGCGAGGGTGTGCAGTTCCACGACGGCAGTGCCTTCACCGCCGAGGACGTGCTGTTCAGCTACCAACGCGCGTCCGACGAAAATTCGGACACCCGCAGCTGGTTTTCGCCGGTCAGCGATGTGCAAGTGGTCGACGACTACACCGTCGACATCCTGACCACCGCGCCGAACCCGATCTTCCCCGATTCGATCGCAAACTGGCTGATCATGGACAAGGACTGGGCCGAGGCGAACAACGCGGCCCTGCCTGACAAGGAGAGCGGCAACTTTGCCACCCTGAACGCCAACGGCACCGGCGCGTTCCGCCTGACCGACCGCCAGCCCGGCCTGTCCACAAGCCTGGCCCCCTTCGACGGCTGGTGGGGTGAGGTCGAGCACAACATCAGCGAGGCGACCTTCACCCCGATCGGCAACCCGGCGACCGCGGTCGCGGCGTTGTTGTCGGGTGACGTCGACATGATCAACCCGGTGCCGATCCAGGACGCAAACCGGGTGGATCAACGCGACGGGGTCAGCGTGATCCGCGGCATCGAGGCGCGCGTGATCATGCTCGGCTTCGGCCACGATCACCCCGAGCTCAAGTACGGCGACATGGCTGGCAGCGCGAACCCCTTCCAGGACGTGCGGGTGCGTGAAGCCGTCGCCAAGGCGATCAACGTCGACGCGATCCGGCAGGCGATCATGCGCGGCAGCAGCGACGCCGCCAGCCAGTTGGTCAGCCCGGCCATGCGCGGCTACTCCGCGGCCAACAGCACGCGACCGGCCTTCGACCTCGAGGGCGCGCGCGCGCTGCTCGCAGACGCGGGCTACGCCGACGGCTTCAGCTTCGGCCTGAAATGCCCGAACAACCGCTACCTGAACGACGAGGCCGTGTGCCAGGCGGTCACCGGTATGCTTGCGCAGGTCGGGATCACCGCGGAACTCGACGCCATGCCGGTGCAGAACTACTGGCCGGAGCTGCGCGCGGACAACTTCGACATGTACCTGCTCGGCTGGTCGCCCGGGACCTTCGACCACGAACACCCCGTGCGCTTCCTGGTGACGACGCCCAACCCGGAGAAGAAACTCGGGTCGTGGAATTTCGGTGGCTTCTCGAACGCCCGCGTCGACGAACTGCTGCCGATGATCCAGTCGGAAATCGACGACGGCAAACGCCAGGCGATGATTGACGAGATCACCGCGACCTACCAGACCGAACACGCCTACGTGCCCTTGTACGTGCAACCGCTGGTCTGGGGCGTGCGCGATGGCGTCGCGCTGACCCAGCGGCCGGACAACTTCTTCATCCTGCGCTGGGTGACGGCGAACTGATCGCACCACGGCACCGGGCCGCGTTCGCGCCCGGTGCCGACTCCCCGCATCCGGCGTGCTGTCCTATATCGTCAACCGCACACTGCAAGCCGTCGTCGTCCTGCTGGCGGTCGGCTTTGTTGCGTTCGCCCTCTTTTCGTTTGTCGGTGATCCCATCGACAACATGCTCGGTCAGGAGCGCAGCGCCGAGGACGTCGAGCGCCTGAAACGCACGCTGGGCCTCGACCAACCCTTTTTCGTGCAGTACGGCCGCTTTCTGCTCAACGCCCTCAGCGGCGATTTCGGCGTCTCCTACCAACAGGGCCGGCCTGTTGCCGACATCCTGCTCGAACGGGCACCGGCAACGGTCGAGCTCGCACTGGTGTCAGGCGCCTTCGCGTTGACCCTCGGCACCGTGCTGGGGGTGCTGACCACCGTTCACCGGCACACCGTCGCCGCGCGCGTCGTGATGACGGTGAGCCTGATCGGCGTGTCGCTGCCGACCTTCCTGATCGGCATCGTGCTGATGTACGTGTTCTCGGTTGAACTCGACTGGTTGCCGAGTTTCGGCCGCGGAGACACGGTCACCGTCGGTGGCTGGCAGACGGGCCTCCTGACCGAGAGCGGCCTGCGCGCGATGATCCTGCCGGCAATCACCCTCGGTCTGTACCAGATGACCTTGATCATGCGCCTGGTGCGCGCCGAGATGCTCGATGTGCTCCACGCCGACTACATCCGCTTTGCGCGGGCGCGCGGGCTGCCTGAACGCATGGTGAACTTCCGACTGGCGCTGAAGAACACCCTCGTGCCGGTCATCACGGTAGCGGGCTTGCAGTTGGGGTCGATCTTCGCCTTCGCTATCGTGACGGAAACCGTGTTTCAGTGGCCGGGTGTCGGGTTGCTGTTCATCAACGCGATCGAGTTCGTCGACATCCCGGTGATGGCAGCCTACCTGATGCTGATCTCGGTCATGTTCGTCGGCATCAACCTGCTGGTCGACCTGCTCTACCTCCTGATCGACCCGAGGTTGCGAACGTGATCTCGGCACTGCGGCGCGCCTGGGACACAGACCTCATGTGGTCCTTGCGGCACGCCCCGCTGGCGATGGTGGCGCTGTTCACGGTGTGCGCGTTGGTCGGTGTCGCGGTGTTTGCCCCTTGGATTGCACCGCACAACCCCTTCGACCCGGCGACCCTCAACCTCATGAACGCGTTCACCCCGCCGGGCGAGGCGAATGCGTTTACCCAAGAGCGCTTCGCGCTCGGTACCGACGACCAGGGACGCGACATCCTCTCAACCATCCTGCACGGGCTGCGCGTGTCGCTGTTTGTGGGCTTCGCCGCGGTCGGGCTCGGCATGCTGATCGGCGTGAGCCTCGGTCTGATCAGCGGCTACGTCGGCGGTTGGGTCGACGCGCTGATCATGCGGGTCGCCGATGTGCAGCTGACGTTCCCGTCGATCCTCGTCGCGATGTTGATCTTCGGCATCGCCAAGGGCATCACGCCGGTCGCCTACCGAGACGAGGTGGCAATCTGGGTGCTTATCCTCGCGATCGGCCTGTCCGACTGGGTGCAGTTTGCGCGCGTGGTGCGCGGCGCCACCCTGGTCGAACGCGAAAAGGAGTATGTGCAGGCGGCGCAATTGATCAAGCGCGGCGCTGTCTCGATCATGGTGCGGCACATCCTCCCCAACGTGCTCTCACCGGTGTTGGTCATCGCGACCATCTCGCTCGCGCTCGCGATCATCGCCGAGGCCACGCTCTCGTTTCTCGGCATCGGTGCGCCGCCAACCCAGCCGTCGCTCGGCACACTGATCCGCGTCGGTCAGGGTTTTCTCTTCTCGGGCGAGTGGTGGATCCTTTTCTACCCCGCGCTGACACTGCTGATCCTGGCACTGGCGGTGAACCTGCTCGGCGATTGGTTGCGCGACGCCCTGAACCCGAACCACGAGGACCCGCTGTGAGCACGCCGGCCTTGCAGGTCTCGGGGCTCGACGTCGAGTTTCGCTCTCGCCACGGGGTCACGCGGGCGGTGAGCGCGGTCAATCTGACGCTGCACGCCGGCGAGATTCACGGCCTGGTCGGCGAAAGTGGTGCGGGTAAGTCCACCGTGGGCGCGGCGATCATGGGCTTGCTGCCACCGGCCGGGCGCATCTCGGCGGGCACCGTGACGCTGCGGGGCGAGCGCATCGACGGAGTCGACGACACCGCGCTGCGCGCGCTGCGCGGGAAGACCCTGTCGATGGTCTTCCAGGACCCGCTGACGTCGCTCAACCCGCTGTTCACCGTGCGCGAGCACCTCACGCAGACGATGCGCGTGCACCTGCCGATCACGGCGCGCGAGGCCGACGCGCGCGCGCGGGCGTTGGTCGAGCGGGTCGGCATCCCGGATGCGGCGGCCCGGCTCGATCAGTACCCGCACCAGTTCTCCGGCGGCATGCGGCAACGCATCGTCATCGCGCTTGCGCTGTGCGCCGAGCCGGACGTAATCATCGCCGACGAACCGACCACGGCACTCGATGTGGCGGTCCAGGCGCAGGTGCTCGCCCTGATCGCCGAGCTCGCGCGCGAACGCCAGGTGGCGGTCTTGCTGATTACCCATGACATGGGTGTGATCGCCGACACCACCCAGCGGGTCACCGTGATGTACCGCGGCGAGGTCGTTGAAACCGGCCGCACCCGTGCGGTGTTGGGGGCACCGCAGCACCCCTACACGCGTGCCCTGATTGCCGCGGTACCCCGACCCGACAGAACCCTCGATCGCTTGCCGCACGTGCACGCGGCGGCAGACGGCACGGGCGAGAGCGACATCGCATCAATGGCGCGTGCCTGGCCGCACGCCCCGCGCCCTGATGACCAGATCGTATTGCGTGTGTCGGGCCTGTCAAAACGTTTCGCCACCGGCCGCAGCGTGCTGCGGTGGCGGCGCCACAGCGTGACCGCGCTCGACGATGTCAGTTTCGACGTGCACGCGGGAGAGATTCTCGGTGTGGTCGGCGAGAGCGGGTCGGGCAAATCGACACTCGCGCGTGTGGTCTGTGGCCTGCAAAGCGCCGACGCCGGCTCGGTGCATTTCGACTGGGCACCGGCCAGTGCAGCCGGCGCGCGCCCGGTAGGCTGCGACGTGCAGATGGTGTTTCAGGACCCCTACTCCTCGCTCAATCCACGGCACCGGGTGGATGCCATCGTCGCCGAGCCGATCCGGCATTTCGGTCTCATGGACGCGCGGGCCACCCGCGCCCATGTCGCACAGCTGCTCGAACGCGTCGGCCTGCCACCGGGTGCAGGACGCCAGTACCCTCACGCTTTCTCAGGCGGGCAACGGCAACGCATCGCCATCGCACGCGCGCTGGCCACGCAACCGCGTTTCCTGGTGTGCGATGAG
>JBCCUP010000136.1 GCA_039196715.1 Pseudomonadota bacterium | reverse complement strand
GCCTCGATCGCGCGGATGCGTTCGATGTCGAGGCCATCGCCAGCACCCTGTTGCAGGTGGACGTTGCCAACGGAGATGGCCATGGCATCCACGCGGGTGTCGCGCGCGAAAACCGCCGCCTCGGCCGGGTCGGTGCCCTCGGAGGCCTCCCCGTTGTCGTAGCCGACAAAGCCGATCTCACCTTCGCACGACACGCCTGCAGCGTGGGCGAGTTCGACAATGGCTGCGGTCTCGTCGGTGTTCTGCTGCAGCGGCTTGCGCGAACCGTCGTACATCACGGACGTGAACCCGCAGTTGATGGCCTCACGGCACTCGTCGATGTGGTAACCGTGGTCGAGGTGGCAGACGACCGGCACAGAGGCCTGCTCGGCAAGGTGCCTGAACATCGCACCGAGTATCGGCAGGGGGGTGTATGCGCGACAGCCGGGGCCGGCTTGCAGTATCACCGGACACTGCTCGGCCTCCGCCGCGGCCACATAGGCCTGCATGTCCTCCCAACCCAGGCAGACCAGACCCGCCACCGCGTGGCCGTGCTTCAGCGCGGGTTGCAGGACCTCCGCGAGGGTCGCGACGGTCATTTGAACTTCGCGATCATGTCTTTGATGCCGGGAATCGTCTCGATCTGGTCAGCGTGGGTGGGCTGGAAGTACTGCACGAGCGACCGCTGGCTCAACCCGCCGAGGATGGTGAAGTAATACATCTCGTACCCCGGCAGCACGCAACACGGGTGGTAGCCGTTGTCGAGGCAGATCGTGGAGCCGTCGACGATGTGGTAGGCGTCGCCCGGCTCGTTGTCGACCCGCTGCAGCATCTGCACGCCCGAGCCGTGGTTGGGTTTGAAGCGGAAGTTGTAGGTCTCGTCGTGGCGCGACTCGACCGGCAGGCGGTCGGTGTCGTGTTTGTGCGACGGGAAACCCGACCAGCCACCGGCGCCCACGGTGAAGAGTTCGCTGACCAGCAAACGGCCCACCTTGTCGTGCTGCTTCTGACCGAGGATGTGCTTGATCTTGCGGTGCGTCTTGGTGTCGTCCGAGCCGTACTGGACCAGGTCGAGTGCGTCACTGCGCACATCGAAGGGATCGAGCACGGTGTCGTAGCGTGCGCCCGCGATGAAGACCTCGGCCGCCGCTGACACACAGCTTAATGTGACGTTGGCGCCGACCGGCACGTACACTCCCTCAGGCTCACCGTCCCAGACGTCTTCGCCGCGGTTGCCGAGTTTGGCGAAGCTGACGCCCTCGACGTCGACGTCGACCGTGCCGGTGGCCGGGACGATACAGGTCTCGTAGCCCGGCACCCGGTACTGGAAGGCCTGTCCCGCTTCGAGCTTCACGATGTTGAAGTAGTTGAGCGGCACCGTCGGGTTGTCAATATCGACGATCGGCTGGTTGTTGTTGTCGTAGGGTGCGATGTGCACAACCGGACTCCTTTAAGCGGGCTGGGTCGGCCCAGCATGGGAAGAGAGAAACGCCTCGAGTTCGGGCGCGGTGGGCATGGCCGGAGCACACCCGACCTTGGCGACCACGATCGACGCGCACGCCGAACCGCGCAGCACGGCGTCTTCGAGGCCGCGGCCCTCGGCGAGTCCGGCAATGAACCCACCCATGAAGCTGTCGCCGGCGCCGGTCGGCTTCAGTGCCTCGACCGCGTAGATGCCGGTCCGGATTTCAGCGTCGGGCGTGATCGTGATCGCGCCGAGCTCGCCCATCTTGTACACCACGATACTCGCGCTCGTGCGCGCCAACTCGCGTGCCTTGGCGAGCCCGCGGTCGTAGTCGCCTGCCATGAAGCCGAACTCCACGTCGTTGCCGACGATGATGTCGCAGAGTGCGCCGGCCCGAGAGTAGGTCTCGGCGGCGTCTTCGGCCGACACCCAGCTGTAAGGGCGGTAATCGATGTCGAAGATGAGCGGCACACCTGCGGCCTTGGCGAGCTCGAAGGCGTGAAACGCCGCGCTGCGCGAGGGCTCGGCTGCGAGCACGGTGCCGGTGGTGATCAGTGCGCCGAAATCGCCGTAGGCGACCGCGGAAACATCGTCACGCGACATCTCGAAATCCGCCGCGCCGTTGCGGTAGATCACCGACTGGTGGTCTTCGATCCGGGATTCAACGACCGCAAGGGAATTGCGAAACTCACCGCCCACGCTGCGCACGTGGGTGCGCTCGACGCCGTAGTGGTCGAGCTGGTTCTGGCAGTAGCGGCCGATGGCATCGTCCGACACACACGTTACCAACGACGCCTGGCCACCGAGTTTGCAGAGCGCGACACTGATGTTCGCCGACGACCCGCCGAGGCTCGCGAAAAAGTGCGTGGCGTCTTCGGTGCGCGCGCCCGGGGGGTCGGCGTAGAAGTCCATACCCGCGCGCCCGATGACCACAAACCGGTTCCGGGCAAGGGCATGCAGAAGCGAAGGTGTCATGGGCGGCTCACCGTGCAACGGGCGGTGTATCGGCAGCGTGCACGCGCCGTCCAATTGACCGCAAATCAGCCCCGAGGATACAATAAATGCAACCGGTTGCAAACAGCCGAAACCCTACATCCGTGCTGCCAACGCGCCTCTGCTGGCAGGCCTGACACCCGTGTACGAGGTCCGAGTACATGCCCATCAAGATTGGTAACGCGCCCTGCTCCTGGGGTGTGGAATTCGCCGACGACGCACGCAACCCCGGTTGGCAGACCGTGCTCGAAGACTGCGCCGCAGCCGGCTACACCGGCATCGAACTGGGCCCGGTCGGCTTCATGCCAGAGGACCCCGCCGTGCTTGGCGAGGCCCTGGCCGAAAACGGCCTCGAGCTGATCGGCGGTGTGGTGTTTCGGGCCTTCCACGACCCGGCCCAGTGGGACGATGTTCTCGACGGCGCGAAACGCACCTGCGAGGCGTTGGTCGCCCACGGCGCATCACACTTCGTGCTGATCGACTCGATCTCCCCGCGCCGTGCCCCCACGGCCGGTCGCGCAGGCGAAGCCGAACAGATGGACACAGCCGAGTGGGCCGCCTACCGCGACCGCATCGTGACTGTCGCCAGGATGGGCGCGGAGGAGTACGGCCTGATCCCGGAGATCCACCCGCACGCCGGCGGCTTCATGGACTTCGAACCCGAGGTCGAACGCCTGCTCGCCGAGGTCGACCCCGGGATCCTGAAAATCTGCATCGACACCGGGCACTGCACCTACGCGGGCTTCGACCCGGTCGCCTTCATGCAGCGCCACATCGACCGCATCAGCTACGTGCACTTCAAGGACACCAGTCCGCAGGTGAAAGCCAACGTGATCGCCAACCGCACCGGTTTCTACGATGCCTGTGGGCAGGGCATTTTTTGCAACCTCGGCGACGGGGAAGTGGATTTTCCGGCTGTTCGCCAGTTGCTGGTCGACGCGGACTTCTCCGGGTGGTGCACCATCGAGCAGGACTGCGACCCCACACTCGACCCCGACCCGGTCGGCGACGCGCGCCTGAACCGCCGCTACCTCGAGTCGATCGGTTTCCACTGAGCGCGCATGGCGAACCCCATCACCATCCCGACGCTCGAGACCCCGCGCCTGCGCTTGCGCGCACCGCGGCTCGATGATTTCGAGGCCTTCGCCGCGTTCCGGGCCGACCCGGTGCGCAGCGTCTTCGTGGGCGGGCCGTACACCGAGGCCCAGGCCTTCGACCAACTCGGCGAACTGATCGGCCACTGGCACCTGCGCGGTTTCGGCCGGTTCATGATCGCCGACCGCGAGAGCGACGCGGCACTCGGGGTGACCGGGCCCTACCACCCCGCCGACTGGCCCGAGCCGGAAATCGCGTGGTCCGTGTTCGCCCACGCCGAGGGCCGGGGCATCGCCTTCGAAGCGGCCACCGCAGCCCGCCGTTACGCCTACGACACCCTCGGCTGGACCACCGCGATCAGCCTGGTGAGCATCGAAAACACCCGCTCGGCGAGCCTCGCCAAACGGCTCGGTTGCACCCGCGACCCGGATTTCATCCACCCCGACTTCGGCCGAATGGGGTGTTGGCGCCACCCGCCGCCGGCGGTGGTGCTGGCATGAGGGCACGCACGCGCCGCGCGTGACAGCGTGCACGCACACGGCGAGCTACCACACGACGGGCGACACGCCCACGCTGCCGGCCGACGGCCTGGCAACCACCTGAGGACAGAACATGAACAAACTCCGCTGGGGCATGATCGGCGGCGGCGAAGGCAGCCAGATCGGACCGGCCCACCGCCTGGGCGCCGGACTCGACGGCCTGTTCGACTTCACCGCGGGGGCACTCGACCACCGACCGGAGGCCGGCCGAGACTACGGCCAGCGCCTCGGCCTCGCCACCGACCGCGCCTACGGCAGTTGGCAGGAGATGCTCGCGGGCGAGCGCGACCGCGACGACCGTGTGGACCTCGTGACCGTGGCGACACCGAACGCCACGCACTACGAGATCACCAAGGCCTTTCTCGAGGCGGGCTTCCACGTCTTGTGCGAGAAGCCCATGACCATGACCGTCGAGGAAGGCGAAGACATCGTGCGCACCGCCGAGGCCAGCGGGCGCGTGTGCGCGGTCAACTACGGCTACAGCGGGTATTCGCTGGTGCGCCACATGCGCGCCATGGTCGCCCGCGGCGACCTCGGCGCCATTCGGGTGGTCAACGCCGAGTTCGCCCACGGCCACCACGCCGACGCCGCGGACGCCGACAACCCCCGCGTGCGCTGGCGCTACGACCCGGCGCAGGCCGGCGTCTCGGCGCAGTTCGCCGACTGCGGCATCCACGCCCTGCACATGGCCTCCTTTGTCACCGGCCAGGAGGTCACCACACTCTCCGCCGACATCGTCTCGTGCATTGCATCGCGCGAGCTCGAGGACGACGCCATGGTGAATTTCCGCATGGACGGTGGCACCGTCGGTCGTCTGTGGACCTCGTCCGTCGCGATAGGCCGTCAACACGGGCTTGGCATTCAGGTGTTTGGCGAAACCGGCGGCTTGCGCTGGTCGCAAGAACACCCGAACCAGCTCTACTGGATGCCCCTGAACGGCCGCTTGCAGGTGATCGAACGCGGCGAAGCAAACCTCTCACCCGAGGCCGATCGCACGACACGCGTGACCATTGGCCACGCCGAGGGCATGCCACTCGCCTTCGCCAACATCTACAAGGACCTTGCGGACGTGATCCGTGCCCACACCGCCGGCGCCGCCGTGGACCCGGCCAGCGACCTGTACCCGCGCGCCGTGGACGGTCTGCGCTCAATGGCCGCTGTCGCCGCCGTGGCCGAATCGGGCGCGCAACAGGGCGCCTGGGTCGACGCCCGCCCGCCGATGTTTCGCTAAGCACACCGGGTCAACCACCGGTTCCGTTGGAATCGCGTCGCAGAGCAGCAAGACGTGGGGCCCACCCAGGGACGATGGCGTGGGTGGTGCGCATTGGGTTCCGTAACACTGCTATCGCCCCGTATCGCTTCGCGACGACGGCGCTCCCACGTTCTGAAACAACACGCCACTTCACTGTGGGAGTCGCGTCGTTGCGCAGCGACACGCGACGAAGGCGGTGGGCACCGAGCCCGTGACACTGCTATCCACGCCCAGGCCCCTTTTCGCGCCTGGGCGGCCCCCCCGTGTCACAGCACGACGACGGCGCTCCCACGTTCTT
>JBCCUP010000135.1 GCA_039196715.1 Pseudomonadota bacterium | reverse complement strand
TGATGGGCTGGTTTGGTCTGCCCCTGATCAACACGCTGCTGCTGCTCACCTCCGGCATTACCTGCACCATCGCCCACCACGCCATCCGCGACGGCGATCGGGCAAAGATGGTGCGCTGGTTGTTCGCCACCGTTGCCCTCGGCTTTATCTTCGTTGGCTGCCAGGCCTACGAGTACATACACGCCTACAGGGACCTGAACCTCAAGCTCACCTCGGGCATCTACGGCTCCACCTTCTTCATGCTGACCGGATTTCACGGTTTCCACGTGTGCATGGGTGCGATCATCCTCATGATTGTGATGTTCCGTGGCATGAAGGGGCATTTCAGCGCTGAGAACCATTTCGCCTTCGAAGCGGCCGCGTGGTATTGGCACTTCGTCGACGTGGTGTGGCTGGGGCTGTTCCTGTTCGTTTACATCCTCTAGGCGCAGGTCAGCACACACAAGAAAAGCGTCCGAACCGGGCGCTTTTTTTGTGCAGTATCGCGCACCGGGAGTGCGCGCCTGATGTCGTTGGCGGCGCTATTGAGGGCGTGGATTGAGTTCCAGGACGCCGGTCATTGCGGCGATAATGACAATGACGATGGCGAGCACCGACAAACCGATGCGGATCGTCAACGCGTTGCGCAAGCGGTTGGTTTCACCCTTGTCCTTGATCAGAAAGCCAAGCCCCGAAAAGAGCGCAGCGCAGATCATCACGAGCAGCACGACGAGCAGGACCTTGACTAACAGCATGGCGACGATTCAGCGGGGTTGACGTGCGAAAGAGTATACCCGAAGCCCCTGCGCGTGCCCGTCCCGCACGGCGCGCCAATCTCGTCGTATTCGACCTTGGACCGCTGCGGTTCTCGGCCCCGCTCGTGCCCATCCTCTGTGCGGTGCTGGTGTTGCCGCTGTTGTTGTCGCTCGGATTCTGGCAGCTCGGTCGGGCCGCCGAGCGCCAGACGCTGCTTGATGCGTCGGCCGCTGCGCTGCAACAGGCGCCGGTCTCGCTCGAGGACGACGCCTTGCAAGCCACCACCGTGCGCTACGTACCGGTGACGGTGCGTGGACAGGTCGACGCCGACCGGCAGTTTCTGCTCGACAACCGCGTCAACGGCAAGGTGGCCGGTTACGAGGTGCTTATACCGGTTATTTACAAGCCCGGAAAGGCAATACTGGTCAACCGAGGCTGGATCCCGCTCGGTGCCTCGCGTGCCGAGAAACCCGATGTCGCGTTGCCCGACGACACGGCAGCGTCCGTCGCGTTCACCGGCCTCGCTGTGGTGCCGCCCGAGCGCTTCTCGCTCGGTGACGCAATTGGCGGCGATGCAGGGTGGCCGCGCGTGCTTCAGGTCGAGGACTTCGCAGCGATCGGCGCTCTGCTGCAACTCGAACTGGTGCCGCGTGTGGTCCAGTCGGCTGACATCGCCTGGGGCTACGAATCGATCTGGAAACCCGTGCAAAAAGGGCCTGAACAAAACTACGCTTACGCGCTCCAATGGTTCGCACTGGCAGCGACGCTCGTGTTGATCGTGGTGGTGCTGTGCGTGCGCAAGCGTCCGGAGAACACATGACAACCGAAAACAAGGCACTTTGGCGCAGTCGCATGAAAATGATTGCCGTCATCGCGTGTTTTGCCGTTCCATACGGCATTGCGAGTTACTACTTCGCGACCGCCAAACAAGGGGGCGTGTTTGCGAGCAAGGCCAACGGCGTGCTGATCGAGCCCGCCGTGCCGATGGGTGAGTTCACCCAGGTGGCCGTAGGCGACGCCGACCCGGTTGACCAGGAACACCTGCGCGGCCAATGGACCTTGCTCTTTTTTCACGACGGTGCGTGCGACGAGGCCTGCGCCGAACGGCTGTACTTCAGCCGCCAGGTTCGCGTGATGCTCGGGCGCGAGATGTACCGCGTGCGCCGGCTCTATGTCGGCGACACCACGCCGCCGGAGACACTGCAGGAAGAACATTTGCAACTCCTGTACGCTGGGGCCGACCAGGACGGTGCCGGGCTCGGGGCGCGGGTGCGCGACGCGGTCGGGGACAGCGTGTTCGCGGAGCCGGGTCAGCTCTACCTCGTCGACCCACTCGGCAACCTCGTGATCCGCTTCCCGGCAGACATCCCCGCCAAGGCGATGTTGAAAGACCTCAAGACCCTGTTGAAGGCGTCTCGAATCGGATAAGCCATGAAACTCATCTCTCGTCTCGCGCTCTCGGGCGCGGTGATGGCCTTCGTGGTCATCGTGCTGGGCGCGTGGGTGCGTCTCTCCGACGCTGGCCTCGGTTGCCCCGATTGGCCGGGCTGCTATGGCCATGCGCTGGTACCGCTCGGTGAGGACGTGGCCGCGGCGAACGAAGCCTACCCGGAGCGTCCCGTCGAGACCGACAAGGCGATCAAGGAGATGGTGCACCGCTACGTCGCGGCGCTGCTGGGCCTCGTGATCCTGGTCATCACCTGGATCGCCTGGAAGCACCGCCGTGCTGGAGCCCCGCTTGGCCACGCGGTCGCGTTGCTCGCGCTGGTGATCTTCCAGGGCATGCTCGGCATGTGGACCGTGACCCTGCTGGTCAAACCGGCGGTGGTCACCGCGCACCTCTTCGGCGGGCTTGCCACGCTGAGCCTGCTCTGGCTGCTCTACCTGCGGACCCGCGACGTACCCGTCGACGACGGCGACCGCGATCCGCAAGCCGCGGCCGCTCGGCCGCTGCTGTGGGTGGCGATGCTCGCGCTGCTTGGGCAGATCTTCCTCGGCGGCTGGACCAGCACCAATTACGCGGCACTCTCGTGTCCCGAGCTGCCCACCTGTCAGGGCCAGTGGTGGCCCGAGATGAACTTCGACGACGCCTTCACGCTCTGGCGGGGCCTCGGCGTCGATTACGAGTTCGGCGTGCTGCCCAATGAATCCCGCGTCGCCGTTCACATCAGCCACCGTATCGGCGCCATCGTCGCCAGCGCGTTGCTGATTCTTGCGGCCTTCTCGGTGATGCGCCACGCCGGCGCGCCACGCACCGCGGCGTTCGGCCGGATGCTGCTCGGGGTTCTGGCGCTTCAGCTCGTCCTCGGGGTGAGTAACATCGTATTTCATTTGCCGCTGTGGGTCGCGACAGCGCACAATGGCGGCGCTGCGCTGCTGTTGTTGACTATGGTCATGCTCCTGCACCGGTGTCGACGGTACCCGCTCGCGCAGTGAATTCGATGGTCAAGGTGGCTGTTGCTGTGGAGACAACCGTGGGGAGTGCCCGCTCGTGGCGGGACTACCTCGAACTCACCAAACCGAATGTCGTGCTGCTGCTGGTGTTCACCGCGGTGGTTGGCATGGCGTTGTCGACGCCCGGTATGGTGCCGTGGTTGCCCGCGCTGACCGGCACCGTCGGCATCGGCCTCGCGAGCGCCTCCGCCGCCGCGCTCAACCACCTGATCGACCAGCAGGCGGACGCCAGGATGGCCCGCACCCGCCACCGGCCGATTCCCCAGGGGGCGCTCAGCTCGCGCGAGGTGTTGTTGTTCGCGCTCGGCATCGGGGCGCTCGGCATGGCCATTCTGGTGGTGTTCAACAATGTCCTGACCGCGTGGCTGACTTTCCTGTCGTTGATCGGTTACGCAGTGGTCTACACGCTGTACCTCAAGCGCGCGTCGCCGCAGAACATCGTCATCGGCGGGCTCGCCGGCGCGATGCCGCCGGTGCTCGGTTGGGCGGCGGTCACCGGGGAAGTCACTGCCGAGCCGCTGTTGCTCGCCCTGATCGTGTTTGTTTGGACGCCGCCGCACTTCTGGGCGCTCGCGATCCACCGGCGAAACGACTACGCGAAGGTTGAGATCCCGATGCTGCCGGTGACGCACGGCACCGCGTACACGCGCCTGCACGTGCTGCTTTATGCGATTCTGCTGATTCCGGTGACGCTCTCGCCGTTCCTGATCGGCATGAGCCACGTGCCGTATCTGCTCGGCACCCTGGTGCTAGATGTCTGGTTCCTCTGGCACTGCGTGTTGCTCTACCGCAACCCGGACGACACCCGCCAGCCGATGATCACCTTCTGGGTTTCAATCAAGTACCTGATGGGCCTCTTTGCCGTCCTGTTGGTCGACCACTACCTGCCGGTGCTCGAACGCACCCTGGCGTGAGCGTGTCGGACGCCGACCGCGCGCCGCGCGCCTACACCCCCCACCTCGACGGCCCCAACCTGCGCATGGGCCTGTCGCCCATCGGTCCGACCGAATGGCTGCAGGTCGACAGTGCCTGGTCGCGTTACCACGCCCACAAGGGTGCGCTGGGGGATGCGGATCGGGTGCGGGTGTTCCAACAGACGGCGATCGCCGAGCCCGCTGTCGCCGAACTTGTCCCCGTCGTGCGGGCACACCTGCTCGAAGACCACGCCGATGTCTTCGGGACCGCGCCGTCGGGCGCGGTGTGTCACACGCCGAGTGGCGTACCGCTGGCGGAGCCCGCCGGCGACACCGCGCTCTGGACGGTGTCGACCTGGGTTCAGGAAGACCTCCTGATCCTCCAGGCGATCGACGGGCAGTATTGCCTGACCGCCGGCAGCCTGTGCCTGCCGAGTCGCTGGTCGCTCAGCGAGAAGCTCGGTGAGCCCCTGCACGCGATCCATGCACCGGTGCCGGAATTGAACGCGCGCCTCGGTGACCGCATCGACCGCTTCTTCAACCACCTGCGGGTCGATCGGCCGGTCGAGCGCTTCAACTGGTCACTGCAAACCGACGATGCGCTTGCCGAGTTTCCCGCACCCGATGAGCCTGTAACGGACTTGCACTATCGTGTCGAGCGGCAGACGCTGCGGCGACTGCCCGAGACCGGCGCGGTGGTGTTCACGGTGCGCATCTACGTTGTGCCCTTTGAGGTTGTCGCTGCGGTGCCCGGTGCGGTGGCCCAGCTGCGCGACGACATCGCCGCCATGCCCGAGGCGTTCAGCGACTACAAACGGATGCCGCATTTTCGCGATGTGCTGTCCACCTACCAAGACCCAACCGACACGGAGACCTGAGCCATGAGCGACAAACCCGAACGCGACATCGAAAAGGACTACCCGCTGGACCAGTTCATCGACAAACTGCGGCGCCTCGCCGACGACCTTGAGAACGGCAAACAGTTCGAGATTCAGATTGCTGGCGAGCGTATCTACGTGCCGGTGCGCGCGAAGTACAACATCGAGCACGAGCGTGGCGACGGCGAGGAAGAGATCGAATTTCAGATCAAGTGGGAGATCTGATCGACCCTGGCTGAAACGCACCTGGGCGGCTGTTCGTCCGCGTGCAACCCGATCCGATCCCATTCGGTCTTTCAATCGAGCGGCGAGGGCAGGGTACACTGACTTACCCGACGCGTTGAGAGGTGAGCTGCGATGGCCAGCATATTGGTGCACGTGACGACCGGACCCGACAACCCGACCAAGGCCGCGTTGGCCTTCCTGGTCGCCAAGACCGCGCTCGCCGAAGGGCACACGGTCACGCTGTTTCTGGCCGGTGACGCCGTCCACCTCTTCAGCGAATCGGCACTGGCCACCGTCGAAGGGCTTGGCACCGGGTCGCTGCGGGAACACCTCGACGCGATCGTCGCCACGGGCGGGCAGTTCTTCCTCTCCGGCATGTCGGCCAAAGCGCGTGGCTACGACGAGTCGCTGCTGCAGGACCGAAACGCAGCCTTCGCCATGCCCGACACACTCGTGAGCCTGCTGGTCGAGTCCGACCGTGCCCTGACCTACTGAGCCCGCGCTCCCACAGGAGAGTGAGCCGTCACCGGCCCCCGTGGGAGCGTCATCCTTGGCAAAGCCAAGATGGCGCGAAGGCAATGCGGCCCGACTTGGCATCGCTTCGCCCGGGTCTGCTTCGCAGAGCCCGCGCTCCCACAGGGGACAGAGGTGCCACCGGCCCTGTGAGAGCGTCATCCTTGGCGTAGCCAAGATGGCGCGAAGGCGATGTGGCCTGGATTGGCACGGCTTCGCCCGGGTCCGCTCCGCAGCGCCCGCGCTCCCGCGGGGTAGAG
>JBCCUP010000134.1 GCA_039196715.1 Pseudomonadota bacterium | reverse complement strand
GTGCTCTTCCGATCTTGCGCTTCAGTGCTGAACGGGATGCGGTGTATTCGCTGTTCCGACTCGAGCGGGCCGGCGGTCGGAGGCCGGGTCAGCCCCGGGCACGGATCCTCGATGTGCGCTGGGCCCGGAAATCCGACGAACTCCAGCCGTTCGGCAACGCGAGCCACGGCACGCGCATCCGGCGGTTGCGCTGGCTCGATGACGTGCAGATCGCGGTGGAGGAGATCTGGCTCGACGGTGCGGCTGGCAGGCTCGATGCGGCGCGCTTGACCGACGCGCTCTACCAGGACTACCTCGGCCAGCTCGGCTTGCAGATCACGCGCGCCACCGACGCCGTGTCGGTGGCTCCGTTGCCGGCGTGGGCGCCGGTGCGGTTCGACGCCACGTGTGTGGGGTACATCGAACGGACTGCCTGGTCCGCCGGCGGCGACAGTGTGGAGTTCTCGCGGACCTGGTTCGACCCGAACCAGGCGGTCTATGTGCAACGACTCCGCTGATCCGGGCCCAGCACGGGGAAGCCTGTGTGTCTGCGTGCGGCTGCGGGACGGGGAGGAGCTGCGGCTCGCCCCGGCGACGGCGCCGGCCTGCTACGCCTTGGTGCCCGAGGTCATGGACCCGGGGCAGATGCAATACATGCACGTGCCGGCCTACCGGCACACCGGCGATGCCATGCGCTTTCTGGCGTCGCTGACCGACACCAGCGGCCCGGGTCAGTCCTGGCTGCTCCGGGTGTCGGATCGCGTCGTGGGCTGGGTGTCGGTGTTCAACGTGCAGGAGGACACCGCCGAACTCGGCTACTTTGTCGGTGCACGGCACGCGGGCCGTGGCCTCGCCACTGCGGCGGCGCACCGCATCACACGGCTGGCACACGGGGAGCTCGGGTTCCGGCGGTTGAGCGCGACCACCGACCCGCGCAACACGGCGTCCCGGCGCGTGCTTGAACGCTGCGGCTTTCTGCACGAGGGTACGCAGCGCAGCAATTTCCGGTACGGGGACGCCTGGTTGGACACGGCGCTGTTCGGGCGGCTGGCCACCGATCCCGTACCCCCACTTTGACGAGCGGCAAACGCATGACAACGCACTACGGACTGATCGGCTCCGGCATGATGGGGCACGAACACATCCGCAACATTCAACTCCTGCCAGACACGGCACTGGCCGGGTTCTTCGAACCCGACGACAGCATGGCCGCGCAGACCCAGGCGCTCGCGCCGGAAGCGACACGGGTTGACTCGGTCGACGCGCTGCTGCGGCTGCCGCGCCTCGATTGCCTGGTCATCGCGTCGCCGAACCACTGCCACGTCGACCAGCTGCACGCAATTGCGAGTCTGCGGCAGATTCCGGTCCTGGTCGAAAAGCCACTGCTGACCGACGCGGACGACATCGCGCGCATGCGCGCCTTTGCGCGCGACTATGCAGCGCCCGTCTGGGTTGCGATGGAGTACCGCTACATGCCGCCGATTGCGCTGCTCTGCGAGCGGGCGGGTGCTGCGACAGGTGGCGTGCGCATGTTGACCATCCGTGAGCACCGCTTTCCCTTCCTCGAAAAAGTCGGCGACTGGAACCGCTTCAACCGCTTCACCGGCGGCACCTTTGTCGAAAAGTGCTGCCATTTTTTCGACCTGATGCGCCTGGTGTTGCAAGCCGATGCGGTGCGGGTCATGGCCAGCGCGGGCCAGGCAGTCAACCACCTCGACGAGGCCTACGCGGGGGAGACGCCGGACATCGCCGATCACGGCTACGTGTTGGTAGATTTCCACAACGGCGCGCGCGCGATGCTGGAACTGTGCATGTTTGCCGAAGGGTCCCGTTATCAGGAGGAAATCTCGGCGGTCGGGCCCACGGGCAAGATCGAGTGCCATGTGCCCGGTCCCGGTCGGTTCTGGCCCGCCCACCTTGGTCCCGTGCCCACACCACGGGTGATCGAGAGCCCGCGCGAACCGCGCGGACCGCGCATCATCGACACGCCCGTCGACCCGACGTTGTTGCAAGCCGGTGACCACAACGGGTCGACGTTCTACCAACACCGTGAGTTCCTCTCCCTGGTGCGTGGCGAACGGCGGCACCCGGTCGTCAGCATCGCGGACGGCATCGAGTCCGTGAAGCTCGGGCTCGCGGCGCAGGAGAGTGCGGCCACGGGACACTCGGTGGCGCTGTGATTTCGAGCTTTGCGCCCGTGGTGCCCGCGGCGCCGCGCGTCCTGATGCTGGGTTCGATGCCGGGCGTACGCTCGCTGCACGAGCAGCAGTACTACGCCCACCCGCAGAACCAGTTCTGGCGTTTGATGGCCGTGGTGCTTGACCAGGCGGCCGTGCCGCCGGACTACGCGGCGCGCCTGGCGATGCTGTCAGACGCCGGGGTGGCGCTCTGGGACGTGCTCGCCGAGTGTACGCGTGAGGGCAGTCTCGACAGCGCGATCCGCGACGAACGTGCCAACGACATCGGTGCGCTGCTCTCCGGGTCACCCGCGCTCCGCGTGGTGGCGTTGAACGGGCGCAAGGCGGAGAGCAGTTTCGCCAGGCACGTCGGTTACGTGCCTGGTGTGATGGTGGTCGGACTGCCGTCGAGCAGCGCCGCCAATGCGCGGCTGACGTTCGAGGCGAAAGCCGCGCTCTGGTGTGAGGGACTGCGACCCTGGCTGCGTTGACTGCTGCGCGCGCTAGGCCTTGAAGAAATCGAGGTCCTGCACGCTGAAGTTTGCGAGGTTGGGCATGACCGAGTTGATGGTCGTGTCATCGACCTCCAACCACCGACCCAGGCTGGCGCTGTACTGCTCGATCGACACACTCGGGATCAAGCGGGCGCGAGAGACCGTGTATTCCTCGCCTTCGGGGTCGTACTCCGGCATCCGTCCGAGGATGCGTCTGCCGCGCACGTCGCCACCGGCGACAAAGTGGTGCCCGGCCCAACCGTGGTCGGTGCCCGAGCCGTTCGCGACCAGGGTCCGGCCGAAGTCGGCGCCGCTGAACACGGTCACGTCGTTCCAGGCACCGGCCTCGATCATCGCATTACGAAACGCCATCACGCTGTCGGCCAACGATTGCTGCCGCCAGGCGATGTCCTCCGCCTGATCGGCGTGCGTGTCGAAGCCACCGGCGCCGATGAAAAAGATCTGACGCTTGGCGCCGAGTGCCCTGGACGCCCGTATGGCGTTTGCGACACGCTGGAAGTGCGGTCCGAAGAAATTGCTCGGAAACGACGTGGCAAACGGGGTCAGTGTGTTGAACACCGAGCCGAAGTTGTCGATCTTGTGCAGGGCTGCGGCGCGCAGGTCGGCGTAGTCCGAGTGCAGGATGTTCGGGTCTGCACCGAAGGTGTCGCGAAAGTGGGCACCGATGTTGGCGCGCACGGTGTCGTAGGCGTCTCCGTAGCCGAGCAGCCACTTCTTGGCCTCGATGCGCGGCCCGGTCACGGTGTTCGAGCCGATCTTGAACGCATGCGACTCGCGTCCGGCGAGCAACAGGTTGTTGCCCGCGGTGCTGATGGCGGCGTAGTCGTCGGTGCTGCCGAGCTTGTTCTGCTGGCTCAGCGCGTCGATGAAGCGGCCACCCCAGCCGAAGCGCGCGCCCTCGGGTGCCAGGCCCTGCCAGTAGTTCTGTTGGTCATTGTGTGAGAACAGTGCCGGCGGCAAGGCGACTGAGCCCGACTCGTAGCTGCTGCGGGACGTGGGTTGCACCAGCGGCCCGACCGACCCGACAAAGCACAGTTCCTCGGCGTCGAACAGAGTGCGCAGCGCACCGAGCTCCTGCGGCACCGCGTACTGCCGGCCCTCGGTTGCAATCTGGTCCAGTGGCGTCAGGGGCAACAGGTTGCTGCGGTCGCGAGACGCGCCGTGCGATTCGGTCGCGTGGGCGGCGAAGATGTCGGGCCGGACGGCGCGCAAGGCATCGTAGTGGCTCGCGTCGTAGGGCAGGATGAAATCGTTGTGGTCCATGCCGCCGAACATGAACACGCAGACCAGCGCGCGGTAGGCGTCGGGGGCGGCCGGACTCGCGTGCGCGGCGGGTGCGGCCCATTGAGACAGGACCGTGCTGCCGCCCACGCCGAGCGAGGCCAGGGTGTGCAGGAAACGCCGTCGTGACAGGGTCTGGGTGTGCAAGCTCATGGGGTGGTCCTCAGCGTGGGCAGGTGGCGGCGCGGTGGTGTCACCAGACCACCGCGTAAGACGGAGCGGTCACCGCCATCAACACGGCGACCTGCACGCGTTTGCGCAGGTCGTCGTCTCGCGTGGCCTGTTCGACCGGTATCGTGCCGACCGTTGCCGTGATCCGCTCGCGCACGCGCGGGTTCATGCGGCCCGCTGTCAGCAGCGTGTCGAGGTGGCGCACGAGCGCGTCGGGCGCGTCGGCGAGTGCGAGCTGGGCGCTCCAGTCTGGCGCGAAGGCGTCGCCGGGGCCGGCCGAATTGCACGGGTCGAGCCCGGTGAAGTCGGAGCCCGGTTGGCTCGGACAGGACCACAGGCCGACCCGCTCGAGAATCAGGTCGGTCATGAGCTCGGTGTACCCGACCAGTCGGGCGCCCTGAAAGGCCTGAAACTCCGGGACCGTCTTCCCGCGGTCGCCCGCACGCGTGCCGGGCGGCACGTAGCCGGGCCTGAAATAGTTGAACACCGAGGGCGATTCGAAATACGCCATGCCGATGGAATCGCTGTTGTCGAGGTTGCCGATTCGACCGGCCCGCGTGATGTATTCGAGATTGCTGACGTCGAAGGCGCGCATGAACTGGACATACTGCAAGAGCGGGTCGCGGGCCTTGGCGGACTCGATGCGGTTGAATGCGACACCGAAAACCGAACTGTCGAGCAGGATGGCTGCGAGTGTCGCTTCCAGGTCACCGCGAGCACCGGCGCCGAACACGGTGCCGTCGCTCGCCTGGTACTGGCCGGTTTCGAAGCTGGCTGCGACTCGATCCACGTAGTCGGGTGCGGGGTCGCTGGTGGTGAACTTCTGGATCAGCTGACGCGACACAAAGGGGGCCGTGTTCGGGTGCAGGAAAAGCGTGTCCAGCGCCATACGCACGCTGTCGTCACCGGAAACCCCGGCCGGTATCGTGGTGCCAAGGAAGCTTTTGGCGCGGGTGGAGTGGTGGTCGGCGAAGATCCTCAGCGGCCGCGCGCGGGCCGCGTACTGCTCGTCTCCCCAGACCTTGTACGCCGAGGCGTCGTGGCTGAAGCCGGTGAACACGCGGGCGAGTTGCGACACGTCTTCGTTGGAGTAGGTGGGGATGGTCTGGCCTTGGCTGTCCCGTTTCGGGGTGCCATCGCGGTTGAGCTGAAGCAAGCCGATCGTGAACAACTGCATGAGCTCGCGTGCGTAGTTCTCATCCGGTTCGCGTCCCGTCGCTGGGTCGCCTGGCTCGTTGCGCAGGTAGGTCAGCCAATCGGCCATGGCGGGTGAGTAGGTCACGTCGGTCAGCAGATCGCGGTAGTTGCCGAAGGCGTTGCGGTTGAGGACATCGTGGTAGGAGAGGCCACTGAACGCCCTGAACGGGTCGACCACGTCGCTGCCACCGACCACCAGAAGGTGCGAGAGCGCGTAGGTCATCTTGGTGCGCAAAACAGCGTCGGACTCGATCAGCGAGCGCTTGAGGTGGTAGCGGTTGTAGTGGCTGAAGGGGACGCGCCCGTTCGGCTGCTGTGCGGCCGCCGCAAGGGCGGCGGGCAGCAGCGGCTCCGGCGCCTTGGCGAACTCGTTCCGGAGCCATGCCGTCGCGTCTCGCTGGCGCCACCGATCGAGGTCTGATGGCGTCGCGCCGAAGCCGGCCCGCACCAGGAAACCGGAGACCGCGTCATCGCTGTTCAGCACGGTGCTGCTGGTGCGGGTTTGCCCAGTGGGGGTCGCACCGCCGCCTGCGTCGCAGGCGGCGAGCACGGCGCCGGGCACGGCGGCGCCCAGGGGCAAGCGGCTGCGCCGCAGCGGGCGCGGGGAGGGGGAACAGCACGGGCACGGACGCAATCGCATCAACATATTCACTCGCATGCG
>JBCCUP010000133.1 GCA_039196715.1 Pseudomonadota bacterium | reverse complement strand
GCGGTGGCGTCAACCATGCAAGTGAGTTTCGAGGTGCTCGGGGACCGCACCGGGGTGGCTTTGGACGGCGTCGACGTCAGCGATGACATCCCCTTGGAGCGCACTGGTGGGCTGGCCTCGCAGGTGGCGGCGCACCCCGGTGTGCGCGACGCGTTGCTCGGCCTGCAACGCCGCTTTTTGCGCGCGCCCGGGCTGGTCGCGGACGGAAGAGACATGGGCACCGTGGTGTTCCCGTCTGCCGAGTGCAAGGTCTACCTGACAGCGAGTGTGGCCGAACGGGCCGAGCGACGTCGCCAACAGCTCGCGTCGAGGGGAGTTCGTGTTACACTGGACGACTTGTCTGAGGATATCAGGCAACGGGACGAGCGGGACATGACCCGCAGCGTCGCGCCGCTCAAGGCGGCTGATGACGCCCTGGTGCTCGATTCCACGGGGCTGTCGATCGACGCCGTGTGCGAACGCGTCCTGGCGCACTTCGGTGCGCACAAGCGCTGACCTGGACCCCACCAGGCGGCGACCCAACCCACGCCGCGATGTGACTGATCGCGCCGTGTCACCAACCAGTCGCAGGATCAATTGATGTCCGAATCCTTTGCCGAGCTCTTCGAAGAGAGCTTGAAAACCACCGAAATGAAACCCGGCACCATCCTCATGGGATCGGTTGTCGACATCACCCCTGACTTCGTTGTCGTCTCGGCCGGCCTGAAGTCGGAAGGCGTGATCCCGATCGAACAATTCCGTGTTGACGGTGGCGACCTCGACGTCGCGGTCGGCGACACGGTCGAAGTCGCGCTAGACGCGGTCGAAGACGGCTTCGGCGAAACGCGCCTGTCGCGAGAGAAAGCCCGCCGTGCGCGCAGCTGGGCGAAGCTCGAAGAAGCCTTCGAGGGCGAAGAGATCATCAGCGGCCGTATCACCGGCAAGGTCAAGGGCGGTTTCACCGTCGAGATCGACGAGATCCGCGCGTTCCTGCCAGGCTCATTGGTCGACGTGCGTCCGGTGCGCGACACCGGCTATCTCGAAGGCAAGGAGCTCGACTTCAAGGTCATCAAGCTCGACCAGCGCCGCAACAACGTGGTGGTGTCTCGCCGCGCCGTGGTGGAGAGCGAGTACAGCGCCGAGCGCGAAGCCCTGCTCGAGAAGCTGCAGGAAGGCATTGAGGTCATGGGTATCGTCAAGAACCTCACGGACTACGGTGCGTTCCTCGACCTCGGTGGCATCGACGGCCTGCTGCACATCACCGACATGGCGTGGAAGCGTGTCAAACACCCCTCCGAGGTGGTCGAGATCGGTCAGGAAGTCAAGGTCAAGGTGCTCAAGTTCGACCGCGAACGCAACCGCGTGTCGCTCGGCCTCAAGCAGCTTGGCGACGACCCCTGGTCCGATATCACCCGCCGCTACCCGGAGGGCTCACGCCTGTTCGGTCGTGTCACCAACATCGCCGACTACGGTTGCTTCGTCGAGATCGAGGAAGGCGTGGAAGGCCTGGTGCACGTGTCCGAGATGGACTGGACCAACCGCAACGTCAACCCGGGCAAGGTCGTTGCCGTGGGCGACGAGGTCGAGGTCATGATCATCGACATCGACGAAGAGCGCCGCCGCATCTCCCTGGGCATCAAGCAGTGCAAGCCGAATCCGTGGGATGAATTCGCCGCGGTTCAGCGCAAGGGCGACCGCGTGGTGGGCAAGATCAAGTCGATCACCGACTTCGGTATCTTCATCGGTCTGGACGGCGACATCGACGGCCTGATCCACCTCTCGGATCTGTCCTGGAACGACAACGGCGAAGAGCTGGTGCGCAACTACAAGAAGGGTGATGAACTCGAGGCCATCGTGCTCTCGGTCGACCCCGAGCGGGAGCGCATCAGCCTGGGCGTCAAGCAGATCGATCAGGATCCCTTCGCGCAGTTCGTCGCGGACAACCCGAAGAACAGCATCGTCAAGGGTACCGTCACCGACGTGGACGCCAAAGGCGTCACGGTGCAGCTGGCCGACGGCATCGACGGCTACATCCGGGCGAGCGAGATTTCGCGCGACCGGGTCGACGACGCCCGTCAGCTGTTCAAGGACGGCGACGAGGTGGAAGCGAAATTCGTCAACATCGACCGCAAGTCACGCATGTTGAACCTGTCGATCAAAGCCAAGGACAGCGACGAAGAAGCCGAGATGGTCAGCGACTACGGCGAGTCGACCGCCGCAGCGCCGGCCACGACGCTGGGCGACATCCTCAAGGAGCAGATGGAGCGCAACTGAGTCGGTTGCGCCGAGCCACCGTCAATCGGACGGTGGCTCAGGAACTGCTAACCTCGTTTGAACTGGGTTGAAGACAACGGGATTGTGAGGACGGACGTCATGTCGACACGCGATAACCCCATGACCAAGTCGGAATTGATCGAGGACCTGGCGCGAGAACAGGGGCACCTTGCGCAAAAGGACGTCGAACTCGCGGTCAAGGTGATGCTGGAGTCCATGAGCCAGGCGCTCTCGGGCGGCGACCGCATCGAAGTCCGCGGCTTCGGTAGCTTCAGCTTGCATTTCCGCCCGCCTCGCATCGGCCGCAACCCGAAGTCCGGCGACACGGTCGCGCTGCACGGCAAATACGTGCCCCACTTCAAACCCGGCAAGGAACTGCGCGAGCGCGTCAACGCCTCGGCAGGTTCTCCCCACCACGCTGCCCCCACAGAAGACCCCAGCACGCCCGAGTGACGTGTTCGCCGTGTCGGCCCGCCCGCGGGCACGCGGTGGCGAGGTCGCGCGCCCGCGCCCACAAAGCCCGGTAGAATAGTCGGCGTTGCCCCGAACCGGTTCCCCCTGTGTTTGAAGCTCTCTGGTTGTTACTGCCCGTGGCTGCAGCCTCCGGGTGGATAAGTGCGCGACGCAGCGGCTCTCGTTTCGACATCGAACCGCCGAGCGAGTACTACCAGGGCATCAACTACCTGCTCAACCGGCAGGAAGACAAGGCCATCGACGTTTTTCTGCGGCAGGCCGAGGTCGACGACGACGCAGCCGAAACCCACCTGGCGTTGGGGTCTCTGTTTCGCCAGCGCGGCGACGTCGAACGCGCCATCCGCATGCACAAGGACCTCATCGGCCGGCCGGGGTTGCGCAAACGCACCCGTGACGAGTCGCGCCTGGAGCTCGCGCGTGACTACTTTGCCTCCGGCTTGCTCGATTGGGCCGAGGAGGCGCTTCAGGAACTGATCAACGACGGCGTGTTGGTCGAGGCCGCCTATGAGCAGCTGATCGGTATCTACGAGCGCGAGAAGGAGTGGCAGCAGGCGCTCGCCGCTGCCGAAACCTGCCAGCGCCAGACCGACCTCGACCTCGCTGCGCGTGCGGTGCATTTCCACTGCGAACTGCACGAGCAGGCGCTGCGGTCGGGCGACACCGACCGGGCGGCCGATCACCTCGATCGAGCAGAGGCCCTCGGGCCCACGGTCGCGCGGGTGTGGTGCCTGCGGGCCGAAGCCGCGCGTCGCGCAGGCGACATGCGCGGCGCCGTGCAGCACTACGAAATGGTGGTGTCCCTCGACGAGGGCATGGTGCCCGAGGTAGCCGAGCACCTGCTCAGCGCCCTGACGGCCACGGGCGACGAGCGGCAAATCCGCGCCTACCTCAACAAGCTTCGCCACCAGCCCAACACCTACACCATGGTGAGCACCGCGGCCGGTTTGATCGCCAAGTTCGAGAACACCCGATCGGCGCGGCAGTTCTTCAAGGACCAGCTGTTGCAGCGGCCTTCGCTGCCCGGCCTGACGCACTGGGCGCGCGCCGAGATGGAGAGCGGCAGCAGCGAGACGCGGGCGCAGGTCGGGGTGATCGTGGAGATGCTCGAACGCCTCATGGCCAAGCGCCCGACCCACGCCTGCCGTGTGTGCTCCTACCGCGGGCACCAACTCTATTGGCTGTGTCCCGGGTGCCACAGTTGGGATTCCATTCGGCCCATCATGGGCGACGACGGGGAGTGAACACGTGACAGACAAACCGGTGATCGTGGCGCTGGACGCCGCCGATCAATCGCAGGCGCTGGCCTTGGCCGGCCAGCTCGACCCCGCCCGGTGTCGGGTCAAGGTGGGCAAGGAGCTGTTCACCGCCGCCGGCCCGGACGTGGTCGACGCCCTGCACACGGCGGGCTTCGACGTGTTCCTCGACCTGAAATTCCACGACATCCCGAACACCGTCGAGGGCGCGTGTCGGGTGGTCAGGCGCCTGGGCGTGTGGATGTTGACCGTGCACGCGAGCGGCGGCGACGCCATGCTGCGCGCTGCGCGCGAGGGGCTCGGCAGCGACGTGAAGCTGGTCGGCGTGACGGTGTTGACCAGCCTCGACGCGGGCATGTTGGCGGCACTCGGGGTCACGCGGTCGCTCGAAGACCAGGTCGATGCGCTCGCACGCAGCGCCATCGGCGCCGGACTCGATGGCGTTGTCTGCTCGGCGCACGAGGCGGCGCGCCTGCGCGGCACACTGGGAGCGGCACCGCTGCTGGTGACACCGGGCATTCGCCCGCAGGGCACCGACGCGGGTGATCAGGCCCGCGTCATGACGCCGGAGCGGGCCGTTGCCGCGGGTGCAAGCTACCTCGTGATCGGGCGCGCGATCACCGGCGCGCCCCAACCCGCGAGACAACTGGCCGACATCAACCGCGCACTCGCAGCAGGCTGACCTTCTCATGAGCGAAAAGACCTTCATCAGCGCCGAGTCCTTGTTGGCGGACAGTTACCGCCTGGCGGCTCAGGTGATCCAGAGCGACTTCCGGCCGAATTTCATCGTCGGTGTCTGGCGCGGTGGCACGCCGGTCGGCATCGCCGTGCAGGAGCTCTTCGACTACTACGGTTTGCACTGCGACCACATCGCGATTCGGACCAGCTCGTACTACGGCATCGACCAGACCGACAAGACCGTCCGCGTGCACGGCCTCGACTACATCATCAAGAACGTCAACAGCGAAGATGGCCTGCTCATTGTCGACGACGTGTTCGACTCCGGCCGCAGCATCATGGCGATCATCGAGACGCTGGAGCGCAAGGCGCGCAAAAACACGCCAGCCGACATTCGCGTCGCCACCGCTTATTACAAGCCTGACCGGAACAGCAGCCCGCGTGAGCCGGACTACTACGTGCACGAGACCGCCGACTGGCTGGTGTTTCCCCACGAGATGTCGGGTCTCACACGCGCCGAAGTGCGCTCCTGTCGCCCGTGGATTGCCGACATCCTGGCCCCGGTTGACGCCCACCTGCGCGGGCGCGGCGAGGCCGTGCCCGAGTGAACCCGATGCTGGCGAACGCGCTGGAGGTGGCCGCCTGGGTGCTGCCGGTGGTGTTCGCCATCACCGTGCACGAGGCTGCGCACGCCTTCGCGGCCTGGCGCTTTGGCGACACCACCGCGCGCGATCTCGGTCGCCTGACGCTCAACCCCCTGCCGCACGTGTCCATGGTTGGCACCGTCCTGGTGCCGGCACTCGCGGTGTTTCTCAGTGGCATGGCCTTTGGCTGGGCCAAACCGGTGCCGGTGAACCTGGCGCGTGTGCGCTCGCCGCGCACTGCGATGGTCTGGGTGGCGCTCGCCGGTCCACTCTCGAACCTCATCATGCTGGTGGCCTGGAGCGTGCTGCTGGTGTCGCTGCCCGAACCGGGTGATGACCCGAGCTGGATGGGTGCGCTGGCCATTGCGAGCAACCTCGGTGTGCTCGCAAACCTCATTTTGATGGTCTTCAACCTGTTGCCCGTGCCGCCGCTCGACGGTGGCCGGGTCGTCATGGCGCTGCTGCCGACGGCGGTGCTGCGTCGCGTGGGCGCCTGGCATCACTGGGTTGGCCTGCTCGTTGTGGTGGCGCTGGTGCTAAGCGGGATCGCCAATCGCGTTATGGTGTCGGCTATCGAACAGTGGATCGCAGTGCTCAACCTGTGGGTTGGCGGCTGACCCGAATCGGTGAGCGGGGTATGACGATGGACAAACGCTTCAGTGACGCCTTTGAGCGAGACGGTTTTGCGGTCCTGCCGCAGGTGTTGTCCGCCGAGCAACTTGGCAGACTGCGCGCGACCGTGCAGGACAGCGTCGACCCGCCGCTCGCGCCGATC
>JBCCUP010000132.1 GCA_039196715.1 Pseudomonadota bacterium | reverse complement strand
GGCAGGTTCCTTAGTGCAGTCAACTCGTGACGTCGATAGGGTGCTGGCGTGCGGATAGCCCATCGGGGTCCGATGTTGGACGGCAACATCACACAGAGACCGAATACACGCTCGCAATCGACTTCGTGTTGATACATCCAAGCCTTGTCTTGCAAACGGGGAGGAGTCCATACACGCTCCCACAGGGGATCGTGGCCGCATCACGCTACCGACGCCACACGCCCTTGTGGGAGCCGTGTCCTCGCAACGCGAGACGCGGCGAATGTCGCACCACCGCATTCGAGCCAGTCAACGCGGCGACACAAAAAGCGCGTAAGGTGGAGCTCTCGCCACACGCTACAGGATGTTCACATGCGCACACACGACCTTCCGTTTTCCCGCCGCCGGTTCCTGAAGGCCGCAAGCGCCGGTACTGCACTCGCTGCGTTGCACCCCTATTCGGTGTTCGCCAAAAGCAACCAGGCGCACCTGCGCATCCTCGAAACCACCGACTTGCACGTGCACGTCTACCCGTACGACTACTACGGTGACCGCCCGGCCGACAATGTCGGCCTTGCGCGCACGGCTTCGATCGTGAAAAGCATCCGCGACGAGGCGCACAACAGCCTGCTGATCGACAACGGCGATTTCGTCCAAGGCAACCCGATGGGCGACTACATCGCCTACGAGAAAGGCCTGTCCGAGGGTGACATCCACCCGGTGATCGCGGCGATGAACACCCTCGGCTTCGACGCCACCACGCTCGGCAACCACGAATTCAACTACGGGCTCGACTTCCTCGATGCGGTGCTCGGCGGCGCCAACTTCCCGGTGGTGTGCGCCAACGTCGCGGCCGGAAAACTCGGCGCCACCGCGCAACAGGACACGCCACTCGCACACGTCAAGCCCTACGCCATCCTGGACCGCGAGGTCACCGACGGTGACGGCAACCGCCACCCGATCAAGGTTGGCCTGATCGGCTTTGTGCCCCAACAGATCATGAACTGGGATCGCCGCTGGCTGGAAGGCAATGTGTCGACGCGCGATATCGTCAGCGCTGCTGAAGCCTGGGTCCCCGAGGTGCGCGAAGCCGGTGCCGACATCGTGATCGCACTCTCGCACTCCGGCATCGACTCCGGCGCCCGCACCGACGGCATGGAGAACGCCTCCTTGCACCTCGCCGGTGTCGACGGCATCGATGGCCTCCTGACCGGCCACCACCACCTCGTCTTCCCGAGCCCCAAGTACGCCGACCTTCCAGGCGTCGACGCCACAAAGGGCACGCTACAGGGCAAGCCCGCTGTCATGTCGGGCTTCTGGGGCTCACACCTCGGCGTGATGGACCTGCTGCTTGAAATGCAGGGGGACAGCTGGGGGATTGTGTCGTTCCAGAACGAAGCCCGGCCGATCTCCGAACGCATTGAACGCAAGAATGTCCCCCTCGTCGAGAGCCAGCAAGCCGTGCTCGACGCGGTCAAGGCCGACCACGAGGCCACCCTCGCCTACGTGCGCCGCGCCGTTGGCAAGACCGCCGCGCCGCTCCACTCGTACTTTGCGCTGGTCGCGGACGACCCCTCGGTGCAGATCGTGAGTCAGGCGCAAACCTGGTACATCAACGAGATGATGAAAGGCACCGAATGGGAAGGGCTGGCGGTGCTGTCCGCGGCCGCACCGTTCAAGGCCGGCGGCCGCGGCGGGCCGGAGTACTATACCGACGTGCCGGTGGGCGACGTGGCGATCAAGCACGTCTCCGACCTCTACCTCTACCCCAACACCGTGCGTGCGGTTGCCATCACCGGCGCCCAGGTGAAGGAGTGGCTTGAGCGCTCTGCCGGCATGTTCAACCAGATTCAGGCCGGCGTTGCCGATCAGGCGTTGATCAACCCGTCGTTTCCCTCCTACAACTTCGACGTGATCGACGGCGTCAGTTACCGCATCGACCTGACCCAGCCGTCCAAGTACGGCCCGAAGGGCGAACTCATCAACCCGGGGGCCAGCCGTATTGCGGACCTGCAATACGGCGGCGCACCAATCGACCCGGCGCAGCGGTTCATCGTGGCGACGAACAACTACCGTGCGGGCGGTGGCGGCAACTTTCCCGCCATTAACGGCGACGTCGTGGTCTTCGTCGGCCCCGACACCAACCGCGACGTGATCGTGCGGTACATTGTCGACCGCGGCACGATCAACCCGAAGGCCGATTCGAACTGGTCGTTCGCCCCGATTGCTGGCGCGAGTGTGGTGTTTGACACCGGGCCCGCTGCAAAGCAGCACGTGGGCGACGTGACGGCCGTTGCGATCGAACCGGCAGGCGACGCCGAGGACGGTTTCGCACGGTACCGCTTCAGTCTCGACGGCTGAGGCGACTGCCAGACTCACTGGGCGTGCTGCACACGGCAGGCGCCTTCAAGCACTCGCGCCTACTCGCTACGCGAGGTAGACGCTCCCACAAAGATCCGGGCCACATCATGTCACCGGAGCCACACACCCCTGTGGGAGCCGCGTCCTCATGAAATGAGACGCGGCGAAGGGATGTTGAGCCTGGCCACCAGACTTTCGCGCCATCTTGGCTTTGCCAAGGATGACGCTCCCACAGGGATCGGGGCCGCATCATGTCACCGGAGCCACACACCTCTGTGGGAGCGTGGGCTCTGCGCAGCAGACCCGCGCGAAGGGATGTCGAACCTGGCCACCAGACTTTCGCGCCATCTTGGCTGCGCCAAGGATGACGCTCCCACAGGGATCGGGGCCGCATCACGCTACTGAAGCCACATGCCCCGTGGGAGCCGTGTCCTCGTGACAACGAGACGCGGCGTATAGACGCTCCCACAGTGGATAGTCGAGTGTCAGACGAACGGCAGTTCACACGCAGTGCCGGGCACCGGATTACCGTGCTTGTGCACGACCACGCTATCGCCCGGTTTGACACTGACCGGCACGAGCAGGAACCCGATCACCTTGTCAAGTTTCGGCGAGTACGTGCCGCAGGTCATGCTGCCGACCACCTGCCCGTCGACCGACACGTCGTACCAGATGGCGTGGCTCTGAAACTGCGAAGTGTCGTCGAGCACCACACCGAGCTGGTGCCGCGTCGGGCCTTCCGCCGCAATGCGGCGCAGCGCCTGAATGCCGATAACGTCGTCCGGTACGTCGAGATCGACGTACTCGCCCAGGCGCACCTCGAAGGGGTTGGTGTTGTCGTCGGTGTCGCCGCCGAAGGACAGCATGCCGCCTTCCATGCGTTCAGACGGGTTGGGGTTGCCCGGCCCAATGCCCCAGGGTTCACCGGCCTCGCGAACGATGTTCCACAAGTCTGTCCCGCGTGACCCGTCCATCAGGTAGATCTCGAAGCCGCCTTGCTTCGAGTAACCCGAGCGGCCGATCTTGACGGGGATGCCCTCGATCTCGGCGTGTTTGAACCAGAAGAAGCGGATGTCGCGGATCCAGTCGCCAAACACCGCTGCCACCACGTTCTCCGCGTCCGGCCCCTGCACGGCGAGCGGCGAGACGTCCGGCTCGGTGATGACGACATCGAAGCCACGCTCGGCCGCGATCGCGCGCGACCAGAGCAGGATGTTGTTGTCGGCAATCGACAACCAGAAGCAGGTCTCCGAGATCTTCAACACGATCGGGTCGTTGATCAGCACACCCCGGTGGTCGCACATCGCGACGTACTTGCCCTGGTCGACCTGGCAGGTCGAGAGGTCGCGGGTGCACAACACCTGGGTGCAACGCGCCGCGTCCGGCCCTTCGATCTGGACCTGGCGTTCGACCGCGACATCCCAGAGCGCCACGCCTTCGGTGAGCCGCTTGTACTCCGCGTCGAGGTGGCCGAACGACGTCGGCATGAGCATGCCGTTGTACGGCGAAAACGCCGTCACGCCTTCTGCCACAGTGGCGTCGTAAAACGGCGATGCCCGCAGGCGGGTGTTTGGTCCAATCTCGGCCATGGTGGGCGTGGTCTCTGTGTGTGTGCCCGGGCACGCCGAGCACGGTGGTCAGGGGTGGCGCCGTGTCACGGGGCGCCTGAGGGTACGAAGCAACGTCGGCGGTCACACGGGCGCACCACCTGACGTCGGGCTAGGGTGTCAGGTGTCGCCCGAGGACCTTTCCAGGCGCTGCGCCAGACGATCGCGCTCGGTGTCTTTCATGGCATAGCTGTGCTCAGCATCGGGAAACGCACCCGATCGCACATCGTCAGCGTAGGCCGAGAAGGCCGCGACAGCCACCTCAGCGAGGTTCGCGTAGCGCTTTGCGAACTTCGGCTTGAAGGTGTCAAACGCGCCAAGCAGGTCGTAGCCGTTCAGAAGCTGTGCGGTGCCAGCCGCCCCGGCACCGATCGCAAAGGTGAAAATATCAACCGCGTCGTCAACGGCCTTGGCCACTTCAAACGGCATCGCCTCGATCTCGATGCCGATGGCCCCGGCCTCTTCAATGGCGCGCGCGTTGTCGATGATCTCGAGCGCCGCCTCGCAGGTGCGCCCCTGCATCTTGAACCCACCGAACCGGTGGACGTAGTGCGGCAGCAGCCCGACGTGGCTCATGATCGGCACCCCTGCGTCGGCAACCGCCTTGATGATGTCGAACTTCTCGCGCCCGCCCTGGAGCTTGAGCGCGTCGGCGCCGCTCTCCTTCATCATGCGCACGGCGTTCGCGACCGCCATGTCGCGCGTTGCGTAGGAGCCGTAGGGCATCGACACGATGCAGAAGGTGTCCGGCGCCCCGCGCCGCACCGCCCGCGTGTGCTCAATCATCTGGTCGACGGTCATCGCGAGCGTGTTCTCGTGCCCGTAGAGCGTCATGCCGAGGCTGTCGCCCACGCCGACAATGTCCACGCCCGCCCGCGCGGCCCAGCGCGCGGTCAACACCTCGCCGACCGCCACCATCACCAGCCGTTCGCCGGCACGCTTTTTCTCGGCCAGGGCCGGGACCGTGAGTTTGGGGTTGGCCATTGCGCCACTCCACGCCAAGGTTGCCAAAGGCCGCCAGTCTACTGTCTCGAACGAGCCCGGCAAACAGTGCGACGGAGTCGAACAGCGTGCTTGGGTGGAAGGGGTTACTAGGGGCAGATCACCAGCCACGTCGATCGCAGCACCGATGAACCAACACGTTGCAGCAACCGACAACCGACAGTCAGCCCGCTAGACAATCAGATCAGTCCGAATCCACGTCGGTCACCACCGTGAACTTTTCGGCGTACGGAAATGAAGACCCGAGCCGGGCAAACTCGCCGAGGCAGTGGGCGTCCACCTGGGCCTGCTGGGCCGTGGTCAGCAACTGCTTGGCGCTGCCGGTCTTGCCCTCGCGAATCAGCGGCACGAACCCCGAATCCCATGCGGGCGGGTCGAACTTGTGGTTGTTGGCTTTCATGTAAGCGAAATCGCTCTTGGCCGCCACCTTGTCAACCTGCGCCTCCGTCAGGTCGATGCCCAGGAACGTGGCCAACTGACGGATGGTGCCGCGCGGGTCCGCCTGCATCTCCTCGTAGATGAGCACCAGGACGTTGTCCCGGTCACTGATGGACCACCAACTGTCGATGAACATCGGCCAGGGCTGGTAGATGAAGTTGTCGCTGATGAACGTGTCTATCCACACCTGCGGCGGCACGATGTCGTCAAACAACAACTGGTTGAAGCCGTTCTCGAAATGCACGAGCGACACCAGCATGTCCTTGGGGTCGCGCACCACCGTGATGTACTTGGCCTCTTCCCGGTAGGGCACGTAGGCCGCTTCCAGGTGGCTCTTGATCACGTGCAACCCGGTTGGCGAATCGGCCAGGTGACTGCGGTCATCGACTTCCGGTGTCTCTAGCGGGATCAGTTTGTCCGGCCAGGGAATGACCCGATCGAGGTGCTCGAAGTCCCCCTCGCCCAAGTAGCCGATCTGGTACGCCATCTGAAGCGCCCAGGTGGTGCCGCTTTTGGGGTAAGTGGAGACAACCACATCGCCCTTGCCGGGCGTGTAGTGCTGATACGCCGCCCGCTTGAAGTCAGCCGAGTTGGACAGGTCCCGCCCCCACACCTCGACGATCTTGGCGTAGTCCTGGGTCGCATACAGCGCCTTGATCTCGTCCAGCACCTCGTCAGCCATGCACTCACCTCAACGCGTGTGGGTTGGCTCGCCACCTTAAACCAACACCTTAAACCAAGACAGCCACCCTTGGCACACAAACGCAACGCCGCTGGCATCGAAAACCTG
>JBCCUP010000131.1 GCA_039196715.1 Pseudomonadota bacterium | reverse complement strand
TTCAGGGCAGCCGCATGCAAGGCTGCCAGCTTGCGATCGGGATCGCGCGTGCGCTTGGGTTTGCCGGTGTTCTTGCTCATAACTGAATTATATTCATTACCGTTGACTTTGCCAGCCTGCCTCCCTACACTGTTAGTGAATTTAGTTCATTAACGAGTCGTATCACGCATTCGGCTCATCCACCCAAGGGAACACGCCATGCAACAAGCCTTCTATGACCAGCACGGAGCGGCAGCGCACGTCGTCCAGCTACGCGACCTCAATCCACAGCCACTCAGCGAGGGTGAAACGCGGGTCAAAATTCTCCGCTCGCCAATAAATCCGTCTGACATCGCACAGATTGAGGGCGTGTACGGCCTCCAGCCGCCGTTGCCAGCGCCGGCGGGCATGGAGGGTATTGGCGAGGTGGTCGAGGTCAACGGCGCCGGCCACCCACTCGGAACACTTGTCTTGCTGTCTGACCCGCCGGGCGCGTGGGTCACAGAACGGGTGTTCCCGACGGACACGCTTGTGCCGGTGCCGCCAGCCGACATCGACCAGCTCTCGATGCTGACCGTCAACCCGGCAACCGCGTATCTACTGCTGAGAGACTACGTGGATCTCCAGTCGGGGGACTGGATCATTCAAACCGCCGGTAATTCCGCGGTTGGGCGCTACATCACTCAACTGGCGAAGGCACGAGGTATCAAGGTCGCGTCAGTTGTGCGCCGTGAATCAGCGCTGGCCAGCGTCGAGGACGCCGGATGCGACGCTGCGTTCGTCGATGGGCCAGACCTGGCAAACCGGGTTTCGTCAACGCTGCCAAACGCGCCAGTGCTCGCTATTGATGCCGTGGCTGGTGACGCATTCGGTCGCCTTGCAGCCACGCTCGCTAACGGTGGCGTTGCTGTCAGCTACGGTGGGATGTCTGGTGAGCCGATCCGCATTCCCGACAACCTTCTCATCTTCAACGGTGTGTCAGTTCGGGGTTTCTGGCTGGTGAATTGGCTGACCACGGCCAGCCCAGAGGAGATGCAGCGGGTGTATGGCGAGCTCACGCAGCTCGTGCTCGAGGGCAGGTTGAGCGCCCCGATCGACCGTGTTTTCACCCTCGGCGAGATCAAAGAAGCGCTTGCATTCACCGTCGCAGGTGAACGCCAGGGCAAGGTTTTGCTCGCCCCGAACGGCGTATGAGCGCTTTACACGTCTTGCAACCAAGGATGACACCATGTCTCTGACACTGTTCCACACGCCCGGTACCCGCTCTGTACGAGCGCGTTGGCTCATGGAAGAAATGGGCCTCAACTACGATCTCAGAACCCTCGAGTACGACGGGGCGTACTTTGCCTCCGAGGCATTCCGGAAAATCAACCCCATGGGCAAAATCCCCGCGATGTACGATGGCGACACCCTCATTGCCGAATCCATTGCCATCATGCAGTACGTGATGGAACGACACGGCCCGAGTCAACTGTCCATCTCGGCTGATGACCCCGAGTTCGCCACGTACTTGCAGTGGCTTCACTTTGGCGAGAGCGGCATCTCCGGCTACATCGCGGTGTCCTTCGGCCATGCTTCCGGTGAAGAGCCATACAGAGTGACCGAAGCCTTCGACGCGTACTGCCGCTTCCAGGTCGAAAAAGCAGTGTCTATGCTGGAGTCACGCCTGCAAGCCCGGCACTATATCCTGGATCGGGGATTCAGCGCTGCCGACATCTCGATCGGTTATGCGCTGCTGTTTTCCTTGATCTGTACGGGTACACGCTTCCCACCCACGGTCAGCGCGTATCTTGACCGGTTGCTGTCCCGACCCGCCATGCAGAGGGCCCTGGACGATGTGCCCGCTGAACACATACCCAAGGTGGTATAGGCGCGCCGCTTGTGTTTGCACGGAACGCGGCTGAACACGTTTACGTGACTGACGATTCAGTTGGTCTGCGCTTGCCACTCGGGACGCACCAGTCTGTTCCGACGCTCGCCAGGCATGCGTGAGACACAGAGCAGCGTGTCGCCAGTGTGACCCTTGCCGTTGAGGCACGGGTCACACCGACACGAACGTCGCAGGTGATTGGCACCGGTAGCTCAGGTTGAGCTTGACACGGCAGAGCAACTCACCGCTCGCGCAGCACCCCTCGAGGGGTCACGCCGTTGTACCTCGTGACCTCAGGCACGGTTGACGTTCGGTCCAACTGTCCGCGGCACCGTCAACCACCCCACGCCGATCCAGGTCACTGCACTTGAAAAGGCTTACTCGAAGGTGAAGGTCCATGTCGAGCAATCCTGGTCGTAGCCGTCGTTGTCGCTCAGCTCGGTTGCGCCCGGGTAGGCATTGGGGTCCGCGTCATCGCAGTCCCGCTGGCACTGCGAAAGACCGTCGCCATCCCGGTCCGCGTGTGCCGGACTCGCGGGGTCGCTGCACTGTACCGTGACGGCGTTGGACGGGCCGCCCCCGCAACCGACCAATACCCCCGCCAGGACCATCCCACCAAATACCAACCGCATGCCACTGCTCCTTCGTCTGCTTGAACCGGTGTTCGATTCGATCGACTCGGCAACATACAGGCGAAGACTTAGGGAAAAATGAGGGTACGACGGTCACACCGATCACGGCGTGCGCGGCGCCGGACCGGCACCCATCAAACACAGGTACGGCACACACGCGTCGCCCGGATGAGGCGTCACGCCCCCGTCGTGAACACCTGCACCGGCTGCGAGAAGCCCTTGAAGCGCATTTCTGACACCGCGTCGCAGTCGGCGGCGTCGTCAAGCCGGCGACGTGTCTCGTTGTCGAACAGCACGGGTCGCCCGACGTCCTTGGTGTACGCCTCGAGGCGCGCCGCGAGGTTCACGGTCTTGCCGACACAGGTGTAGGTCGCGCGGCTGTCCGTGCCGGTGTAGCCCGCAATCACCTCGCCCGTGGCGATGCCGAACCCCACACGGAGCGGCGCTTCATTCGCCAGTGCCCGCTCGTCGTTCAGCAGGTCGATCATCGAGAGCATGTCCTGTGCCGCGGACACCGCCGACTGCGCCGGGTTCGCGACCGCCTGTGGGGCACCGAACACGGCCATCAACCCGTCACCGATCATCTGGTTGACAATGCCTTGGTGGCCCGTGACCGCCTCGAACATCAGTGTGTAGTAGGTGTTCAGCAGCTCGATGGTCGCCTCCGGGTCCATGTCCTCGGAAAGCGCCGTGAAACCCCGCAGGTCGGCGAACAGCACGGTCGCGTCGAGCCTGCGGCCACCGATCGCGAAACCCGAGGTCTGCAGATCCTGCGCCACCTCTTCCGTCGCAAAGCGGTTCAGCAGGCGCTTCTGTTCGTCCAGCAGGCGTTTGCGTTCCAGGCTTGCGTTGAGTCGCGCCTGCAACAACACCTTGTTGACCGGTTTCGGGATGTAGTCCTCCGCGCCGAGCTCGATGCACCGCACCACGTTCTCGAGTCCCTCGAGCGACGAGGTGACAATCACCGGCAGGTCGCGCAGGCCCGGGTCGGCTTTCAGTGTCGCGAGCACCTCGAAGCCGTCCATCTCCGGCATCTCGATGTCGAGCAACAGCGCATCGAACGGCGCACCCTGCAGCTGCGCCAGCGCCTGCTTGCCGTTCTCGGCAACGGTGACAGCATGACCGAGCAGCTCGACGCTGCGCGACAACAACAGCCGATTGACCTTGTTGTCGTCCGCAACCAGGATCCGCGCCTGGGGTTCAGTCATGGCACGCACCACGGAGCGCGACGGCCGAGGCATCGAACAGCGCCTGCGCGGCCGCGACGGCAGCTCCGTCCGGCACGCCTGCGTGCTCCATGTCGCGGGCCTGTTCGGCGAGGGCCACGGCGCCGAAGGTCAACGCATTCGATTTGAGCGTGTGGCTCGCTCGGCGGTAGCCGGCCGCGTCCGCGGCGTCGACGGCGCGCTGCAGCTCCGCAAACAGGGTGCTCGCGTCAGCAAGGAACGTGTCGAGCAACTCGCGCGCGAAGTCCTCGCCCATGGCCTCGGACAGCTCGGCAAACACGGTGGGGTCAACAGGGGAATCGTGCATCGTTCAACGGTCCTTGGCCCGGGCGGGCGTCTGCATCAGGGCGTCAATCAGGCGATCGACCCGGATGGGTTTGGCGATGTAGTCGTCCATGCCGGCGTCGAGACACATCTCGCGGTCGCCCTGCATGGCGTTGGCGGTCATCGCGACAATCCGCGGCCGCTCCGTCCCGTGTCGGGCATTGAGCTGCCGCGACGCCTCGAGGCCATCCATGTCCGGCATCTGCACATCCATCAGCACAAGGTCGTAGGTCTGGCGCGCCACGCTGTCCAGGGCCTCGAGGCCATTGCTGGCAAGGTCGGCGCGGTACCCCATCTGCTCGAGCATCCGGATCGCGAGCTTCTGGTTCACGGGGTTGTCCTCCGCCAGCAGGATCCGCAGCGGGTGCCGGAGTGCCATCTCCCGGTCGGTGCGTGATGGGGCTGTCGGGCGGAGCGCGGCCGAGGGCGGTACCGCATCGCCGAGCACGCTGACCAGCGTGTCGAAGAGCTGCGCCTGGCGCAGCGGTTTTGCCACCGCGGCGGCGAACAACCCGTCTTCGCCACCGTGGCCGCGAGGCCCGAGCGAGCTGAACAGAACCAGCGGAAGCGCGTCCCGTGTGGCGCGGAGCCGTCGGGCGAGCTCGACGCCGTCCATGTCGGGCATGTGCATGTCAAGAACGGCGAGGTCGAAGGGCGCACCGGATGCAACGGCATCCAGCGCCTCCGACGGCGTAGCGCACACCACCGTGCTGGCGCCCCACTTCTCGGCCTGGCGCGCGAGTATGCTGCGGTTGGTGGCGTTGTCATCGACCACCAGCAGGCGCCGGCCGCGCAACTCGTCCTGCACACCGACGAGCGCGCGGGTCACGGTTTTCACATCGTCCACCACCGGGGCGGTAAGGGTGAACACGAAACACGAACCGCACCCCTCGCCATCGCTCTCGGCCCACAGGGTCCCGCCCATGAGTTCCGCCAGCCGCTTCGAGATGGCCAACCCCAGCCCGGTACCCCCGTATTTGCGGGTGGTGGAGCTGTCGGCCTGGCTGAAAGACTGAAACAGCCGCGCCATGCCCGTCTCGCTGATCCCGATGCCGGTGTCGCGCACCGTGAAGCGCAATTCGCGCTCGACGCCGACTGCAGCCGCTTGCGTCACCGAGAGCACCACTTCGCCAGCCTCGGTGAACTTCACCGCATTCGACAACAGGTTCAACAGAATCTGACGCAGTCGGGTCACGTCCGCGTTGATTGCGGTCGGCAGCGCGTCATCGAACTCGCAGGCGAGGTCCAGCCGTTTTTCTGCCGCCTTGCTGCTCACGAGGTCCAGTGCGCTTTCGACGCACTCCCGCAAATCGAAGGGGTGGCGTTCGATGGCCATGTGCCCGGCTTCGATCTTGGAGAAGTCGAGGATCTCGTTGATGATACCGAGCAGCGCGTCGCCACTGTCGCGGATCGTGCGCGCGTAGTCCCGCTGTTCGTCGTCCAGCGGCGTGTCCATCATCAAACCGCTCATGCCGATTACGGCGTTCATCGGCGTGCGGATTTCGTGCGACATGGTCGCCAGAAACGCACTCTTGGCCTCGTTCGCCGTCTCGGCGAGCTTGCGGGCCGCCTGCGTCTCGTTGAACAGGCGCACGTTTTCAATGGCGATGGCCGCCTGATCGGCGAAGGTCTGAATGATGTCGACTGTCGTGTCGTCACGTGCCTGCATTTGGCCGAAGCCCAGGGAAATGACACCCCACACCTCGCCGGCAACCAGAATGGGCACCCCCAACGCCTGGCACAAACCTTTTCGCCGAGCCAGCTTGTGGTCGTAGTAGCTCTCGTCTTGCGTGTCAGCAACAAAGACCGTATCGCCTGACGCCACGGTCATGCCGGCAATCGTGTTCGGTAGCAACGGCAGCGGCGGTTGCGAATTGGCGTCTTGCAAGTCCTCCTCATCGTATCCGTGTGTCGCACAGAGGTAGGAAAACGTGCCTTCGACGCGCAACAGAAAACACCCAAGCGCGCCGGTGATGTCGACTGCCGTACGCGCTATCGCCTTGAACACAGGTTGCGTGTCGTCAGGCGAACTGCTGATGACACTCAAGATGCCCGAGGTCGCTGTTTGCCTGGCAAGGGCCGCCTGCGTCTCGTTGAACAGGCGCACGTTTTCGATCGCGATCACCGCCTGGTCGGCGAAGGACTCCGCCATGGCGATGTCCTGCTCACTGAACGGCACCCGGGTCTTGCGGATGAACACCAGCCCCCCCAAGCGCCGCTCGTCGCGCAACAAGGGCACGTGGAGATACGCCTGAAACCCGCTCTCCTCGTGGAGCCGTCTGGCCAGCGTGGGCAGATCTGCGGTTGACAAGTCCGGCACATGCATGGTCTTGCCCGACACCAACACGGCGGAATGGAAATTGTGCTGCTCGTCGATGGGGTGCGGTGCGGTCGCAAAGTCCGTGATCAGGCCCTC
>JBCCUP010000130.1 GCA_039196715.1 Pseudomonadota bacterium | reverse complement strand
GTGGCTTCCCGACGCTGCGGAACGACGCGGAACCTGTGGGAGCTGCATCGTCGCAAAGCGACATGCAGCGATTCTTCTGCTGAACGGAAAACCGCATTCACCGTTGCTCGATTCACGAGGCGGCGGCTCCCACGGGGTGACGCGCCCCTGACGAGGCGGGTGCGAAACAGCGGCTATGTGTCCGCCGTGAACGGATCAGTTGCTGGTGTCGACCGTGGTGCGGTCCAGCACGAAGATCGGCAGCAGCGGCCGGTCGTCAATGCGCTCGAACCACTCGGGGTACGGGATTGCGCCGGCGATCTGCTCGCCGTGGGTGTATAGGTAGAGCGTCTTGCTCACGCCGGTGTTCGACTCGGTGCGAATCGCATACACCGTCGGCTGCACATCGGCGCCGAAGTGGTCGCCGAACCGTGCCCCTTCAAATGCTCTGCGCGCCGCGTCACCGCTGAGCTCACCCGCGTCGATGGCGGTGAAATAAACGTCGTTGAACACCGCGGTCAGCTCCGCGTCCGGGCCGTCGTCCTGCGCCGTCAGCACGACGGGCGCGACGCCCCCGTAGAAGGACCAGAAGTAGCGCTCGGTCGGCATCACGATGTGGCCGAAGACGGTGCAGGCCACGCGGGCAAAGTGCGCCACGGTCTCGTCGCCAAGCGTCAGCACGGCTTCCTCGGGCGAGCTTTCACAGCTGCCGAACAGCGGGTCGATGCCGTCGGTTGCGTGCAACGGCAGCGACGCAGCGCCGATCCAGAGCGTCAGTGCGCTGCACAGCATAATCAGGTGTTTCATGGCGTTCCAAACCCGTGTAGCGGTGGCGGTGAGCGGGGCCGTGCTGTGGTCTCCGGTCTCGACCGAGACGAAGCCTACCCCGAAGCGCAATCGCGTGCTGCCACGCCGGTCGCAAAGCCGTTCAAAGTTCGGCCAACTGCTCGAGCAGTTCCAGCAGGGTTTCCATGCGTTCGTGGCCGAACTCGGTCTCGATTGACGCGTAAATCGCTTCGCGGTCCGCCGCCATCGCGTCGATCAGTGCAAGCCCGTCCGGCGCGATATCGAAACGTGCACGCCGCGCGTCCCGTGCGTCTTTCACGCGCTTGATCAGCCCGCCGTCCTCGAGGTGTTTGGCGATGCGTGTGAGGCTCGGTGCGAGAATGCAGGCCCGATGGGCGAGCTCCGACGCGTCGATGGCCTCGCTCTCGGCCACCACCCGAAGCACCCGCCACTGCTGTTCGGTCACGCCGTGCTCGGCCAACATCGGCCGAAACCGACCCATCACCTGCTCGCGCGCGCGCAACAACGCAATCGGAATCGACCGCCGCGTCTGGGTTGGCACCGCAGGGGCGCGCCGGTGGGCCTTGGGCATCGCTGCGCGTTCACCTGATAGAAAACACGCAGTGTATCAGCCTCGCAGCTCAGGCCGTCCGGCGTTGCCTGCGCGCTACGCCGTCTCGCCGGAATCGGCCTCGATGGGCAGGTAGTCGAAAGCCCAGGCGTTGTAACTGCCCTCGCCGCGGTACCAGATCACGTCGGTGCCGGGGTCCTCGCCGTGGTTCCACCGTGGCCGCTCACCGTGAGCGTACCCCGCGTTGATGAGCCGCCGCCGCCGCTGACTCAGTCGGATCTGCTCACTCAGGTCCGCGCTGTCCCAACGCTGTTGTACCTCGGACGTGAACTGCGCCACGACCTCAGCCCAGGCTGGGTCGGTGGCGAGGTTGCGGCGCTCATCCGGGTCCGCATCGAGGTCGAACAACAAGGGCGGATCCGCTTCGGAGTGGATGAACTTGAGGCTGCCCCGGTTCAGCATGAAGATCGGCGCCGTTGTCGCCTCGGCGAGGTACTCACAACACACCGTGCGATCGGGTTGCTCGGCCTGGAGGAAAGGCATGATGTCATCGCCATCGAGGTCTTCGACGTCGGAACGCCACGCGCCACCGCTCGCAAAGCCCATGAAGGTCGGCAGGAGATCGACCAGCGACACGGCCGTCTGACAGCGCGAGGCCGGCACACCGGGCGCCTTGACGATCAGCGGCACGTGCAGCGACGGCTCGAAGAAGTGCTTCTTGAACCACATGCCCCGCTCACCGAGCATTTCGCCGTGGTCCGAGGTGAAGACGATCACCGTGTTGTCGGCCTGCCCGGTGCCCTCGAGCGCCGCGAGCACCCGCCCGATCAGCTCGTCGAGGTAACTGATAGAGCCGTAGTAGGCCCGCCTGGCTCGCCGGATATCCTCGTCGGAAAAACGCACGTTCAGCATGCCGAAATCGGACAGCAACCGGACGGAATGCGCGTCGTGCTCGGCCTCAGCGAGTGCGGGGACCGCAGGCAGCGGGATGTCGACCCCCTCGTACAAGTCCCAATAGGGCTTGCGGCACAGGTAGGGTTCGTGCGGGTGCGTGTAGGACACTTGCAGGAAGAAGGGCCGCTGGTCGCCGGCGCGCGCGATGTCGTAGAGGTGCTGCACCGCGTGGTAGGTCACGAGCTCGTCGAAGTCGATCTGCACCGAGCGCTCGCAGATGCCCGACACCGTCACGCTGCGCGGGTCGTTGGTGTCGCGCTCACCCTCGTCGCCCCAGTTCGGCACCCAGGAGAAGTCCGACGGGTAGAGGTCGGCGGTGAGGCGCTTCTCGAAGCCGTGAAACTGGTCCGGCCCAATGAAATGCATTTTGCCCGACAGCGCCGTCTGGTAACCCGAGGCCCGCAGGTAGTGCGCGTAGGTTGGCACCGAAGCTGGCATTTCGGCGGCGTTGTCGTAGGCACCGATGGCCGAGCACAGCTTGCCCGTCGCCATCGAGAACCGCGACGGCGCGCAGAGCGGAAAGTTGCAGACAGCCCGGTCGAACACGGCGCCGGTTTCGGCGAGCCTGTCGAGGTTGGGCGCCACACAGGCCGGGTCACCGTAGGCCTTGAGCGAGCGCGCCGTGAGTTGGTCAACCTGGATGAAGAGGATATTGGGCCTGGGCATGGAGCGCGCGCTCATCGACAAGATCGTCTGCGGACGGTACGCTGAGCCCTCGCTCGGTGCAATGACCTGGCCTCATCCGTCGACGCACCGTGCGCAACCCGCTGCGTGATCGCACGGCGCGCGGCGATCGGCCAGAGTGAGTCGCGATGGAATGGAATTTCTTGGCGGTGCTGCGGGACATCGACCTCCTGATGCTCGGGCTCGTCAATACCCTGAAGGTCACGGGCCTGTCGCTGTTCTTCGGCGTGCCACTCGGTCTGGTCCTCGCGCTCTCACGGCTCTCGACCTTCCGCCCCCTCTCCGGGGTCGCGGCGTTCATCATCGAGTTCTTCCGCACCACGCCGCCGCTGGTTCAGCTGTTCTGGTTCTTCTTTGCCCTGCCCATCCTCGTCGACGTGCGCATGACCCCGTTCATTGCCGCTATCGTGACCTTCTCGATCCAGTCGTCCGCGTTTTTTGCAGAGATCTTCCGAAGCGGCGTGCAGTCGATCGACCGCGGCCAGTGGGAGGGCGCCCGTGCGATCGGCATGACGTACACCCAATCGCTGCGCCGGATCATCCTGCCGCAGGCGGTAAAGCGGATGATCCCGGCGTTCATGGAGCGCTCGATCGAGCTGTTGAAAACGACAACCCTGGTGTCGACCGTGGCCTACGCCGACCTCATGTTCCAGGCAAACGAAATCGCCCAGAAAACCTTCAGACCGCTCGAGGTCTACACCGTGGTCGCAGTGATGTATCTCGTGCTGATCTTTGCTTTCAGCCAGCTCTCGATCGCCATCGAACACCGCCTCGCGAAGTCTGGCGAAGGCACGGTGCGCTGACATGGGCCACAACTGGGATTTCGCAACGATCTTCGCCAACTGGCACGTGCTGTGGGTCGGGCTGCAGGGCACGGTTGTCATATTCGCCATCACGGTGGTGCTCGGCCTCGCCGGGGGGCTCGTTGTCGGCGTGTGCCGCTACGCCCGGTCGCCGTTTCTGAGCTGGCCCGCTCGCGTCTTTGTCGAGGTGTTCCGCAACACCCCGGTGCTGGTGCAGATCATCTGGTTCTACTACGCGTTCCCGATCCTGACCGGCATCGAAACCGACCCCTACCTCGCCGCGATACTCGGCATTGCCCTGAACACCATGGCCTTCTCTGCCGAGATCTACCGCGCGGGCATCCAGTCGATCGACAAGGGCCAATGGGAAGCCGGCAAGGCCATCGGCATGACCTACAACCAGACGCTGCGCCGCGTCATCCTGCCCGTGGCGATCAAACGGGTGCTGCCGGCACTGACCAACCGCGGTATCGAGGTGTTCAAGATGTCGACGCTGGCCTCGGTGGTCGGCTACGTCGAAACGCTGAACCAGGCCAAGCTGATTGCGGACCTCAACTACAACCCCATCGAGGCGTACACCGCGGTGGCGTTTCTGTTTTTCTGCGTGCTCTACCCAGTGGTGCAGGCGACCTACGTGCTCGAGCGCATGCTGAAGAAAGGTGACCAATGACGGAACTGGTGCGCATCGAAGGCTTGCGAAAGCGCTTCGGCGATCTCGAGGTGCTCAAGGGCATCGACCTCACGGTCAACGCGGGCGAGACCATCGTCCTGATCGGGTCGAGCGGCTCGGGCAAGTCGACGCTGCTGCGCTGCATCAACTTCATGGAGACTCCGACGGCCGGCCGCGTGCACTTCAAGGGCGAGCTGATCGGCACCGAGCGCAACGGCGAGATGCAGTACCGCGAATCCCACCTGTGCGCCCTGCGTGCGCGCATCGGTATGGTGTTCCAGCACTTCAACCTCTTCCCGCACATGACCGTGCTCGAGAACGTCATGGAGGGGCAATGCATCGTCCTCGGCCGTTCCAAGGCCGACGCCAAGGACAAGGCGATGACGCAACTGCAACGCGTGGGCCTCGCCGAAAAAGCCAGCGAATACCCGTCGCGGCTGTCGGGCGGGCAGAAACAACGCGTTGCGATTGCCCGCGCACTGGCGATGGACCCGGAGGTCATGCTGTTCGACGAGGTCACCTCCGCGCTCGACCCCGAGCTCGTTGGCGAAGTGCTGCGCACCATGCGTGAGCTCGCCGACGACGGCATGACGATGCTCTGCGTGACACACGAGCTCGGCTTCGCGTACCACGTGGCGAGTCAGGTGCACTTCCTGAACGACGGCGTGATCCTCGAACAGGGTGAGCCGCACGAGATTCTGAAAAACCCCCAAAGTCAGCGGATGCGCGAGTTTCTCGACGGGCATTCGCTGTTCAAACTGCCGGGCTGACCGCCCAAAACGACGTGAAGGAGATGATGACGATGAAGTGGATTGCACAGAAATGCCTGACCGGGCTCACGGCCGCGCTCGCCGCGCTGGCGTTCAGCACCGGCGCGGCGCAGGCCGAGTCGACCTGGGAGAAGATCCAGGAGACCGGCAAGCTGCGCATGGGCGTGACACAGGCGCCGCCCTGGTATTCGAAGAACCCGGCCAACGGCGAGTGGGAGAGCGGGCTGATCGTGTCGATCGGTCAGGCGATGGCGAACGAGCTCGACGTCGAACTCGAAACCGTTGAAGTGACCTGGGCCACCGCAATCGCGGCACTGCAGGCCGACAAGATCGACATGATGTTCCTCGACGCAACGCCCAAGCGCGCGATGGTGGTCGACTACCCGAAACAGCCGCTGCTGTACATCTCGCTCGCAGTGCTGGCCAAGGACGACCTCGAGGTCACCGCCTGGGAAGACCTCAACAACCCGGACGTCACCGTCGGCGTGCCGCAGGCCACCAGCATGGACGCGTTCCTGACGCGCACCATCCCGAACGCCGATATCCAGCGCTTTCCGGACAACGGCGCCGCCATCGCCGCGTTCCAGTCGGGCCGCGTCGACGCGGTGTCGCTGTTCCACCCGCCGCTGCTCGCAGCACGCAAGAAGCTCGGTCGTGGTCAACTCGTCATCCCCACTCCGGCCTTCAGCTCTCCATCATCCATTGCGGTGCGGCGTGAAGCGGACAAGACCTTCCGTGACTGGGTCGACCACACGATCTTCTACTACTACGAGACCGGTCGCACCCAGCGCTGGTACGAGGAGTTTCTGACCGAGTTCGGCCTCGACCCGGCAGCCTCGCCGGTGATTCAACGCGAACTGTTGTTCAACTGACCGACACCCTGGCGCGCCGGACCGCTCACCGGCGCGCTTTGGGCAACAGGCGCGCCGGCGATTCGGTGCGGGTCTCGCGGTAGACCATATACAGGCCCGAGCCGAGAATGAGTGCGATACCGACCCACTCCCCCGCGGTCGGCAGGTCGTCGAAGATCAACCAGCCCCAGAAGATCGCGAGCGGCATCATCAGGTACTCGAAGGGCGCGACAAAGGCGGCCTCGCTGAGCTTGTAGGCCTGCGAGATCATGAAGCCCCCGGCCGTGCTGCAGACACCCATCACGATGAAAAACGGCAGATCGGCGAGTTCCGGCACCGTCCACGAGCGAAACAGAAACTGCAACGACGCCGAATCGAACTGATCGAAGCGGCCGTCGCCGATGCCGAGGCCGATTGCGATCGAGGTCAG